>CALEZE010000032.1 GCA_937928235.1 uncultured bacterium
ATCAACATTTACAACTACTGCAATGTCTGGGCTTTTATGTGTATCTATAAGTTGAAACGAAGAAAGCTCCATAACAACTATGCTTTTTGAGGTAAGTTTTGTGAGCAGTTCTAGGTATGGCCTACCTATATTCCCAGCTAAGTAGACATCTTCGCCGCCCTTTTTGAGAATCTCGTAAATTAAACTTGCAGTTGTTCCTTTACCTTTAGTCATCTTCTGTTTTTTTGTCTAAAACAGTGGCGTTGGCACCAATGATCGTAAGATACGAAAGCAGATCCCTACCCTCCATACCAAACCCCAATATTGCCACTTTTTTGTTCTTTAGTTCCATTGAATAAACTGAACCTCCGGCTCCAAAGTAACTCCAAACTTTTCTTCCACACTTTTAATAATTGCATCTGAAAGTTCTTTTATTTCCTTCGCCGTAGCTTTCTTTTCGGGGTTAGTTAGTACTAATGCATTTTTTTCAGAGACCTTGGCATTTCCTAAAGACCTCCCTTTCCATCCAGCCTCCTCTATCAGCCAGCCAGAGAAAAGTTTTGCCATTCCGTTTTCTGTCTCAAATGAGGGAATGTTTCCATGTTTTTCAGTAAGTTTTTGTAACTCTTGTGAAGAAATAACTGGGTTTTTGAAAAAGCTTCCTGCATTTCCAACTATCCCAGGGTCTTCCAGTTTCCTTCCTCTTAATTCCAGAACCGCGTTCCGCACTTCCTTGAGTGTAGGGACTGCTATACCTTTCGCCGCAAGATGGTCTCTTAGTGACTTGTAAGTAACTTCAGGCTCCTTGTTCTTTTCTAAGCGCAGCGTTACTTCAGTTATAACGAACCTGCCTTTATTTTCGGGTTTCTTAAAAAAGCTTTCCCTGTAGGAAAATTCGCAATCCTGCTTGGTGAATTCCTTAAACTTCTCATCTTCCATGTCATAAGCCCTTAACTTTAAAAATGTGTCTTTAAGTTCTTGGCCATACGCTCCGATATTTTGAATGGGGGATGCACCAACAGTCCCAGGTATTCCGCTCATTGCTTCAATGCCGCCAAGTCCAGCGTCTACCGCAAGCTCTACAAGCTTATCCCAACTTAAGCCCGCTTCGGCTGTAACTTCGACATGTCCATCAGTCTCTGTCCATTTTGTGTCTTGCCCAGTAAGCCTAATTACAACCCCATCAAAGTCATCATCCGAAACCAAAATATCGCTTCCACCACCCAAAACAAAAATTGGCAAATCCTTGTCTTTGGCAAACTTTACTGCTTTGACCAACACATCCTCACTTTCCACTTCTATCAAATACTTAGCCCTCCCACCAGTATGAAAGGTCGTGTAGTCTTTAAGTTCTATATTCTCTTTTTTATTCATAGTTTGCGACAAGTTCTTTGTGTAAATAAAAGATATCTCCCGCTCCAACCGTCAAAAGAACTTCGTCCTGAACAATGTTTTCCAACAGTTTCGCACCTGCAACATTTAAGCCCCCTATATAAAATGCCTCGGGGTTAAGTGATTTTGTCCTTTCTGCAAGCTTTTCCGAACTTACATCTTCGTCCCTTTTTTCCCGAGCTGATGCATATATATCAATCAAAAACACCTTGTCTGCAGCGGCAAGTGCTTGGGCAAACTCTTCAAAGTGGCTCTTTGTTCTGCTATATGTGTGTGGTTGAAAAGCTATAGATATTTTTTTATTTGGGAAAAATTCCCGTGCCGCTTTTATTAACCCCTCTATCTCACTTGGATGGTGAGCATAATCGTCAACAACTGTTACTCCTGACGGGGTCTTCCCCACAACTTCAAACCTTCTTTTTAACCCTCCAAAACTGGCGAGCACTTTAAGGGCCTTTCCTCTTTCAATACCCAGTACCCCCACGGCCGCAACCGCAGCCGCGGCATTTTGTAAATTGTATTCCCCTGGAATTTTGAGTTTAAGAGAACTTGAAACATCCCCTGGTTCATAAAAAACGACTTTTCCATTTGCCTTCTCTGCAAGTTTCGTTGCCAGATCGTCCTTTGTTGAAACTACAATAACACCATCATCTGGAACATTCATAAAAAATTGTTCGTACGCGGAAAGGGTATCATCAAGATTTGGATACACATCAGGATGGTCGTGTTTAATGTTTGTAACAACAGCAACTTTGGGGGAAAGCAGATGAAACTTAGGGGTATTATCCACCCCAGGCGAAACGGCATACTCATCTGCTTCTGCAACAAAATGCTTTCCGTTTTTTGAGTATCGACCACCGTAACCAAGACCGAATATTTCGCTCACTCCCACAGCGTAAGAAGGTT
>CALEZE010000033.1 GCA_937928235.1 uncultured bacterium
CCGCTTTTAACTATCATGCGCAAAATCCTTAGCGCTATATTTGCAACTATCTGAAAGTGAACATGGCCATGATCTGTCATGCCAAGTCTATCTATGGCATTAACATTCATAACCCGCCAAAGAGTCTTTACTTCCTTGTCTTCGTTTATTTTTTCGAGGGTCTTTTTTAGAAGCTCGTTTTTGCCGGTTGGGACATTTATCGCAACCTTATCTATATCTTTTGTCATTAATTAATCTTTGGGTATTGTATCACGCCTCTTTTTCAAAAGTTAGGGCAGCGGAGTTTACACAGTATCTTAGACCGGTCTTGTCTTCCGGACCATCTTCAAAAACATGCCCCAGGTGCCCTCCACAACTGGCACATACAACTTCTGTTCTCACCATCCCAAGTCTTTTGTCTTCTCTTAGTTCAATATTCCCCTTTCCCAAAACATCATAAAAGCTGGGCCAGCCCGAACCTGAATCGAACTTGGTTTCTGAAGAAAAAAGGTTTTGCCCACAACCGACACATCTATAAGTACCATCCTCTTCGTTTTTTAGAAGTTCACCAGTAAAGGGGGTTTCCGTACTCTTTTCTCTTAAAACTTTATACTGCTCCTCTGTAAGTTTCTTCTTCCAATAGTCCTCTGACTTCTTCTTCATTTACTTACCCATTTTACCATCATCTCCTAGAAAGGTAAGGCCTGAGGCCAAAAATAAGTAAAATGTCAGTAAATATTGGTAACAGAAGAAAGATGGTTGCTTGTCTGACATAACTGATGGTTTTCTCTGAAAGCAAGAATGAATTTTCAGAAAGCTCCACCCTTATTCCCAAGAAGTACAGTACCGCTACAAGAAAAGTTATCGCAAGAAAAAATACCAGGGAGCCTTGTAGGTCCTTTTTACTCAAAAACATTGTATTTCCAATTTCAAAAACCAAGTAAAAAATTAGAACTGCAACAAGTGCATTTCCCAAGAGACCCCGCGAGATGGCGTAAAAAAGACCGCCTACAATTAGGGCAGTACCAAATATTAATGGCGCAACACCTACCAAGAAATTTCTTACAAAATCTACCTTGGCAACTGGTACGCTACCAAGTTTCACTGTATCTTCGTTAATTTCCGGCATCAGTTCCATCTGCCGGACGGGTACTAAAAGTAAAAGTGCCGCTAGAAAATGGGCAATTTCATGGATAAAAGTCCCGGGCAGGAAAAGTATTGCCATAAAGTAAATTGCAGTTCTTTCGTTTTTGGTTACTTTAAAAAGAAATCTCCCGATCTGCTTGGTTAAATCCTTGGACAAAACAAAAAGCAGTATAAGCTCTAAAACAAATAAGAGATAAAAAACCATTTCAATTTAGTTGTAACTCCCAAAAATGCTTATATAAACTGTCTTTCTTGTTCACTAGTTCCTTGTGAGAACCAGTTTCAACAATTTTTCCTTCCTCCATCACAACAATTTTGTCCGCCCGCATGACGGTTGAAAGTCTATGGGCAATTATGATTGTGGTCTTGTTTTCCGAAGCCTTCCAAAAAGCTTCTTGAATAAGCCTTTCGCTCTCGCTATCCAACTGGCTTGTCGCTTCGTCAAAAATAATTATCTCCGGGTCAGACAAAATCATTCTAGCTATTGCGACTCGCTGTTTTTGGCCACCAGAAAGCTTGATTCCACGCTCTCCAACTTTTGTTTTGTATTTCT
>CALEZE010000034.1 GCA_937928235.1 uncultured bacterium
TCCTGAAAGGAGTTTTGAATCAGTAAGTCTTGAGATTGTTTGTTCGTCTCCTAGCGAAACGGAGAACCTACTGCCTGCAGTGACCCCAGCCTCATCTCCAATAAGAGAAAAGTTATTGTCTACCATTTCGTAGAAAATTTCGTTTGCGGCACTCCCCGTAGCGGCCCGCCCATTAACCGTTCCCCAAGCAAGATCCGATGTCTGAGTTGCGATAGTTATGCCAACTCTCTCTGGATCTGCAGCGGCTCTTTCCAACAATTCTCTTACGGTGTCGTTTGACACAACCCTAGCAGTTGCAGGGTCAAAACCTGGGACTATTTCTAAGAAACCCCTTTGGTTGTCGAAGTAGAACATGCCAAATTCGTCAAAGGTTTCTTCAAAGAAACTTTGTCTTTGGAGCATCTGATTAACAAAATCAACAGCATCGGTTTTGGTTGAAAGGTGAACTATGGATTGACCCTCGAGAGCTGCCGATATTGGAGCAACAACGCTAGTTTTTCCACCCCCGGCCTCGATTTGTAAGATTATTTTATCCTCGCGCATAGTGAGCGCCAGTTTTTCGATTTGGACATCGCGCGCTGGGTTGCCAAAATTTGCTTCAAAGTTTTCTACGATCTGGTTAAATCGATCTATTTCCTCGATAACCTCAGCCGATGCTCCAGGTGGGGCGGAAAGAGCTTTTTCGTTCGGACTTGTTCTAACCAGCGAACTTATGTTCTCTGTTTCTTCGAGAGCTTCCTTTAGTTTTGGAAATCTTCCGCCCAGAGACTCAATGTCGATTTCAATACTTTCCCTTCTGAATCTTGAAGCCACTTCGTCGTCGAACCATTGGGCAAGACTTCGTCTTTGAGATTCCCTTGGCACCCCCGTTCTTACAAGATCTGATGAATTGTCAAGCGCGAGACTTCTTGCAATTCTTTCTCCTTCGCCCAAACTTTCAAAGAAATCCCTTGCTTGTGCTTCGGAAAGGGGAGAGCCACTTTTTGCAACATCATCCGCAAGGCGGGAATAATTACTTATAAACTCATCCGCACTGTCACCAAGCCTTATATTCCACTTTTGGGCAAGTTCTAGTGCATCAACCGAACGCCTTGCTTGAAGGAGTGCCTGCTCGTACGGGGTTGAAGGAGCTAGTTTTCTAATATCATCTGCCAGTTCCATGACAACATCTATATTGTCTTTTGTTGCACCTAGGGTGATGTTGTCTAGTCTGGCAGCTACTGCGGCGAGAGCTTCGTCTGACATTCCGACGGCGGTTTTTTGAACATTGGAAGTTAGATGTCTAATGTATTGCTGAGTGGCGATTTCTCTGGAAACCTCAAAAGTTGGCCTGTTAATTCTTTCGCCCACTTCTCTGACAATGATGTCCACAGCGTCGTCAAACGACCCGTCTGTTGCTTTTATTGTTCCAGCTGCAATATCCGCAATTACGGTATTCGCGACTCTTGTTTCGCTTCCGAGCCCTCCTTTTGCAAGCCTGTTTGCTACGCTGTCTACGCCACCAAAGACCTTCGAGATTCCTCCCACAAGCACATTTTCTGCAGTTTCGCCAATGGCTCTGCCTACAACACCGACAGGCTTGAAGATACCCCAATCTGCTGTTCTAACAAGTGCCCTTTCCGGAGCCATAAGGACATTGCTAACAGTAGTTGCAATTGGGTTATTTGCCTTGGCGACTGTTCTTGCTAGGCCACTTGCTCCCGTGAAGACATCTGCTGCAAAGAAACCGGTTTGCAGACCAACTGTGCTGGCTGCCGCGAAATTGTCCCAGGCCAAACCACCACTAAAGAACCCGACAGCTTCATCGTATTCAGCCTGGGTGATATCCCCCTGGAGCAATTGCTGATTCAAGACCGCTTCTTGTTCTTTACTCTCAATCAATGTCATTCCATACCTAAAGAATGCATTAGTTCCAGAGGCACCACCTCGGGAGAGTGGGGGTTCACCAGTCCAAGTGGAAACAACCATAGAAGTGTTGACTCCCGCTGCCAACCAAAACTTTTGCCAGTTAGAAGCTAAGGCAGGGTCTTCCTCCGCTTTGTAAATGACGGCTCTGGCTTGGGCGGCTTCATCAAGCCCTTCAAAAAGTGCGCTTTCAAGGTTTATTTCTTCAAGATCGGGGTTTTCTGTAAACAGTTCGTCACGGTTGGTTTGCAGGTTTTGTTGGACCCAGAGCATGTCTTGTGCTCTTATATTTGTTGATTCGTAGTATGTGGGGTCCAGTGTTCTAATTTGTGGACCTACGAAAAACTTGAGAAGCGGGATAAATTCTTCTATCTGTGTTGCGGCGGCGCTATTGGCGTAGTCTGGTACATAGGCGAGTGTGGGCTTGTCTTGGCAGTAGTTGTTGTGGCAGACAAGGCCTGGTGCACACTCTTTGTACGAGTCTGTACCGGCCGCTCGTTGGTTTTCGTAGCAATAGTCATTTACATCTGCCTGTGCAGTATTACCTTCAGCTCGTGTGACACAGGAGAACCCGATATTGCAGTCGTTTGCACTCCCTACAGAACTTATGCCATCGTTTCCGACAACATCTTCCGGTGCACAGTATCCACCCGCATTTCGGCACTGGTAGCCAGGAAGGGATTGCCTTAGGGAGTTGGTTCCTGTACAAAATGCCATCTCTCTTCCTGTTATGGCATTTGTGTTGCTGTTCAAACACTCCCAGCATCGACCGTATTTGACAAAGAATTCTCCGTTATTGCTACACGCGAGTCTTGCTAGCTCATATGCGGTCTCCTGGTTTTGAATACCCGCCTGGGGGAGAAGGATGGTATTGATGTAGTCTGCCTCGGTATCGCCGGAGGTTACACTTTCATTGCCTACAATTGCCCTTGCAGAAGTTGTTAGTTCACATTTGTTGCTTGTGCCACAAGTGAGCCAGTCATGATTACAAACCCTACTTAACCATAACAAACCACCCCTTCGGCAGTCTTGCCCAAGCTCTCCAGCCAGCTCTCTTGAACCTGTGCCCTTTGAGTCTGGGTTTTGTTCTCTGTAGTAGTTTTCAATGTCTTCTGTTGCCACACACCTGAAACCAGGGGAGTCACCCGAACTGCTGTACAAACACTGGCCATCTGAACAGTTTTGGCAAAGGTTGCCGGAATTTTGAGCTAGTGCGGCATAGAAGGCATCTGAATTTGTAATGCTTTGGTTGAGCTGTACGAGACTTATTACCTGGTCTGCATTTACATTTTGATCTCTAATCAGCGTTGCTGTCGCGTTTGCAATTTGGGCTGCTTGGTTAACAAGACATGTGTTGTCAGTACCACAAGCAAGGCCAGTGTTACAAGCTTGCCCGCGCAAATCTGTGTTGGTATATGTTGTACTTGAGTTACAGCACTGTTGGCCTATGCCGCCACAAGATCCGCCTCCATAGCTTCCGTACCCACGGAAGTTGCCGATGCTTTGAACTGCCAGGCCGCTGGGTTGTCTTACACACTCTGCTGCAAAACCAGTACCCGAGTCGCTTTCTCTTAAGACGCAAGTACCTATGGTGTCGCCCTGTATGCTGTTGGCACATGTTGACCTACATTCTGAAAGAACTTGCTCTTTCTCCCTTTCCTGTTGAGCTATTATTTCTTCCACCTCGACATCCGTTGTACAGGAGTAGCTGTCGCCCGAAACGCTACAACCTCCTGCAAGGGCATTACATTTTTTGAGTGTGGTCCAGGCGCCGTTTGGCTCTTGTCCTTGCAGGTAATTTCCAGAACAACGAAGATCTCGTAGTTGTTCAAAATCTGTTTCCATACAGTAATAGCCGTATGGAGTGGGGGAGCAGAAACCGTTACAACTGGCATCATTTGGTCCTGAACATTTGCCAGCAACAGTTGTTGCTTTTTCTGGTGTTTCTCCAGGAGTTGTACTACAGGCGCCGGTTACTTCGTTACAGCCATTTTGGCAGTTTTGATAAACCACAAACCCGCGATCGTCGCAGAAAGATCTGGTACCTTCTTGACAGAAAGAAATACCGGGAACGCCCTGTGCTTCTGACAACTCTCCATTTCTACAAATTTGAAGTCCAGTTGCGGTGTGTGTGGTGCTTCCGGGAGCTACAATTTGCCCACCAGCAATACATGACCTTAGCTCTGGTCTACCAAGGGTTTCGTAAGCAGGGCGAATTGTCGCAACATCTGTGGTTGCGTCTTCAACCCATCTGCCGTTAACACACCTGTTGACCACCCACTCACCAGTGGTTCTGCTTATGTGCCTGTCTGCTGTTTCTCCGTGGGCGATGGCAAGTCCAGATTTAGAGTAACAAGGCTTTTCGGTGTTTATTATGTTCTGGGCGTAAGCAGGGACTACCGTGAGGTCTGTATATCCACAAGTGTCGCAAGGGACAAATTTGCCTCCTGAACAACGCCAGATCTCTTTCCCGTTTGCACGCACAGTTCCAATAATTGTTTCGCCTGCAGGATAAGTCTTGTCACCAATCTTGCATGACCCACTTTGAGCTAGAGATATGCCTTCTGACCCACCCAATGACAGGTCTGCGAGTGCGGAAGATGGAGTGCCTGGGGTGCCTGGACAACTTCCACCTCTAACTGAGGCCTGGCAAGTTTGTGGGCATTCGAGCTTTATATTTGGATGGCAATAAGGGTAGCTTCTTAAAAATGGATCTGTTTCATCTTCTTGTGGGGTGCCGGGTGATGTAGGGATATTCAGAAAGTCCGAAATTGTCTGTAAGGGGACAATGGGGTCACCTTGTGGTGGACGGACGGTATTTATCTCCCTTGCCGGGCTGGTGTCTGCGACAACCGGTGCGCTTTTACATCTGCCAGTTGTGGGTTCACAGCCGTACTCACAACCAACGATTTGCTGTATGGAACACCTATTTACTGGGCCAGTTTGAACTTGACTTGGTTGTGCCCCCGCCGCACGGTTTTCTGTGGGTGTGGTGCTTGGAGATGAAGGCCTTGTTCCGCAACGAGTTTCAGTTACAGGGCAGCTTGTATCAAAGTAAGATTGTCCGCTTGAGCAGCGGTCATTAGGGCCTCTACATTCACCGTTTGCTCTATTATTTTGAGAGGAGCCAGTGTTTTGAGTGTTATTGTTTGATGTATTAGTATCCTGAGTGTTATTTTGTGATGTGTTCGTTGGGGTGGGGGAACATTCCGCATCAGCTACACAAATAGGCCTTCCTGCGGCAGCAGAATACTGGCATTTTTGATTTGCTGCACAACCACTGCGGCCACAAACATTACTTACGCTTGTGCAGGTTCCGTCTGCAAGACTAGTTCCTCCAGAGCCGGATGAGGGGGGAGTATTTTGAGTTTGACACCTGCCGTTTACCCATCGGCCTTGTTCTTGTTCGCAAGCATTTCTTGCATTTTCTTCTTGTCTTCGTCTTGCCTCTTCTTCCTCTCGCTCTCTTTCTTCTCTTTCTTGCCTTTCTCTTTCTTGAGCCTCTTCGACTCCTTTATTTACTATTTCCTGCTTTTCCTTGATGGACTTATTTGACTCAACTGCCTTTTTAATAGCTTTTTGAATTTCCGGGGCCTCATCTGGCAGGAATGGTGCGGCTTTTTCCCTAATGTCGAAGTTAAATCCCTCGTTTGAGACAACGGCTGTGCCCACAAAAAGGGAGACGACCAGAAAGGCGATAGTAAGAAGACTAAGAGGATCTACAAATCCTTTTTGATTTTTGTTTAGCATGGGCAGGCTAATTTTTGGGTACACAAACAAAACCCAGCCCCTAGCTGGAGTGTTTTTGTACTGCTACAATAGTATCGTTATTTAAAACCTTTTCACAAGGGGCAGTTAGGTAGGGAATACATGGGCCCGTAGTATAACGGTAGAACACTACATTCGCATTGTAGAAATGGCGGTTCGATTCCGCCCGGGTCCACTGAGAGTAGTAACCAATTTTGTTGACAAAATTGTCGATTCTAGGTCGGTCCACAAAAAGAATATTTTCTTCAAAGTAATCAAACTATATCAGCAGTTTTTGAGTTTTCACTTACAAATGGCATCTTATAGTAGTACCGACATATTTACTGGTAATTAGACTAAATAATCGACATTCGAGGCACAAACGCCAAAAAAGTGAGGCTAAATTTATGAGTACGCTTTTTGAACAGAAATGCAGAGAAAACGATAAAGTTTACTGAAACTTTTCATAGAAGAGGGTAACAAGGAGAGTTTGTTATTGAGAACCGCCCTGGTTTTGAGAAGACCCGGTTGCAGGTGGTTGAGAGTCTTCCGGTAGGGGAAGAGGTGGTTGCAAGACTTGCTCTGCTTCCTCTGGGGTTGTTAAATTGGCTGTCTCTCCAGCTTCTGCTGCACGCCTTTCTTCTAAGGCATTCATAACTTCTGTAGCCAGTTCAAAGTCTGCAGAGTCTCTTTCAACCAGTGCCAACACATTGGTCATGGACTGGATGGCCTGCTCGATATTTCCTCGTTCTCTGTAGGCGATAGCCAAATTGTAGTGAGCATTTGCCAAGTCGGGCTTCGCGACAACCGCTAGCTGGAATACATTTATGGCTTGATCATAGTTTCCTAGAGCGTAATATAAGCCTCCCAAAGCGATTCTAAGATTGGGATCAATGGGGTCAAGCGCGATAGCCTGGTTGTAGGATTGCAAAGCGAACTGATCCGCTCCCTCAGCGAAGGCGATTATGGCCTGATATGTTCTTGCAAGGACCTCCCAGTTTCCTGCCCTTGCCACATTGAGTGTAGCGACTGCTTTAGCTTCTCTTATGGCTTGTTGGATGAGCGCTGCAATGGTTTGTCTTTGTTCATCCGTTATTTCTTCGTTAAGAGCGATGTTTTGAGCCAGTGCAAGGTTCACTTGAGAATAGGTTGCGTGATACCTGTCAACATACGGGTTTCCATTTATGGCTTCCCTCAGCGTGTCGTAGGTTGCTCTTCCGTCGTTTGCAGCAAGGCTGTCGAGTGCGGTTTTGAATTTAGCTTCTGCAACCAAGGCTCTTCCACCGAAGTAAAAGAATGCCACTAAGGCAACAATTAGGGGAAGGCTGACTATGTATGCAGGTACTCTGCTGGCACTGCTACCACCCAAATCAATGTCCCTGACATGGGTGTGAGAGTTGAGCGCTAAGAGAATAAATAGCAAGACGATTACAAAAGGTGCTGCAGGGAAGAGTGTTACTAGTACTAAGAGTACAAGAAGAGATAAGGGTGCACCGTCGGACTCTCTTGTGTTTTTGAGGCTGGTTTTCAGGACTCTGTAGAGAGCGATAAGAAAGACAGCTAGGGCAAAGGTTCCCACAAGGCCTGTTTCTGTCATGACAGTTAAGATGTAGTTTCTTCCAGCTGTGAACCTTAGGTTCCAAAGGTCTGTTTGGTTGTAAGAAAGAGTTCTGAATCTGTTAAAAGCTGTTAAGTAATTTCCAGGACCACTACCAAGAAGAGGGGAAGCTTGCAAAGTGTCCACGGCTACATTCCAAGATGTGTTGAAAGTCATTAATCTAGGAGCTTGGGCTCTGCCCGGCATGGATTCTCTCACTGAGACAACTAAGCCAATGAACATTATGACCGCCATTGATATATAAAGTATCCTTTTGAGCGGGTCTCTTTGTTTTAACACAAGGAACACTCCAAGCGGAAGGATTGAACCCAAAAAGATTGCCGTGGGCAATTGGCCGCCAAGTGCTGTGAATCCAGCTTGTTTAACAAACTCTGGAAGCTGTGGGATTGCTGAAAACACACCGGTTACGGAGAGCAAAGTGGTCAAAGAGTAGGTGGTTGCCGAGAGAAAGAGTATGTGAGAAAGAGTTTTTCGTTCTCTTGATCCTAGTTGATTAATGAGGAAATACAAAAGTCCACCAGCGAGCACAATTGTCGCACCACCGGGCAGGAAAAAGGCCTCCATTTTGTTTGGTGTGGCAAATACTGAAGAAACAAGATAGGAAAGCATCAAAAGGGCAACAGGTAGGTCAAATTTTCCAGATCCCCAAACGGCTTTTCCTGAAAGGGCCATACCAATCGTCCAGAGAAGAAGGGCTATGGCAACACCAAAAGTGAGAAGTGCAAGTTTCCCGACAAAAAACGCATTAGCAAATTGGGAAACAACCACAAGGGGGAGAAGGAATATTACTATATATAGCGTGTAGTTTTTGACTCTTTCTAGCATTTTAGCTTTGTTTTTCAGTCAGTGTTTAATTAATAGTATGTTGGCAGTATAATGTCAACAGGTGCTCTTGCACAAAAAGAAAAACTGCCATGAAATTCTCTAACACATCCAAAATAGCGATCTTGACGCTATTTGTTCTTCTGACGATCGCCGTTTTTGCTTATTTATTTGCAGGGTTTGACCCCTTTAATTTTAAAAAATTAGTTGTTAGCGACCAGAATTATAACGGTCAAGTTATTTATGTTGACAAGGTTGTACTACCTAAGACGGGGTATGTCATGATTAGCAAGATTCGTTTTTATGAAGACAGCCAGGTTGTTTTTGACGACATCTTTACGGCCATTCTTGAACCGGGTGTGCACAAAAGGGTTGAAGCAACTTACTATTCAGATAACCATGGCGGGAAAGGGCTCTTTGGGGCTACGATTTTTGAAGATACGAACGGCAATGGTATAGCAGAACCCAGAGAAGGGGACAACCAGTTATATATAAATGGCCGCCCAGTAGTTGAAACCTTTTACCTTCGGTAAGTTTAAATCTTGTAGGCGTTGTGTACCAAGACGCCATCTGCAAAGTAGTTGTGGTTTTTCCCGGGTAGACTTAGATTGAACACATCATTTGTTCCCTCAATCTTCTCTATAGTGCTAATTATTGTTGGCTCCCCATCTGGGTTAAGAAGCTTATCACCGATGGACAACTCGTCTGCTCTCAGCCAAGCATTTTTGTTTTCTACCCACATACGGTGGTTTGGAGTTACTCTAAGATTATTGTTTATTACCAAGAAGCCCTCTGGGTTAGCCTTGTGGACGAGTAATTTATGCACCGTGTCGGTAACTCTTTCTCCGGTTTTAAGGTCATAAGAAACGACTTGGTCACCAGCTTTAACCTCTTCAATGTTTTTGAGGCTTCCATCTGCCATTAAGACCTTGGTTCCAGCAGGGAAACATTGACTGTAGCCATATCTCCAGTACCGACTCTGTCCATATCCATACCTCCAATAGCGGCCTTGAGAGTAACCATAGTACCAACTTTGGCCATAACCGTAGTACCAACTTTGGCCATAACCGTATCTCCAGTACCTGCTTTGGGAGTATCCATAATAGTAACCTTGGGAGTATGAATAACAGGTCACATTTACGCTTGCGTTGGTGTCGTCGCAGTCTGGGACGGTTCTACTTGCAAGGGTGCTAACACGCACGGTGTTTGCGGGTTTGTCCGCTGGTCTGTAAAAAAGGGTGGTATTTGGAGTGTAATTGTCGTTGTCGGCATCCACTGCCCATAGTTCATCTTGCACTAACGAGCCGCCAGAATTTTGGATTGACCCAGTCACAACTATGCCTTGCCCTGCTGGCCAAACTACCACTTGGCTTGAGTTTATTGTGAGGGTTACGCCTTGGTCAATTGTTAGACTCCCTGCGTCAAGACCGTCGATATCTCGGCTAAAAGCACAGGACTCAGTAAGAGTGTGGCTGCTACCCGGGTCTGGCTCACTACAAGCAACAGCAGATACATCAGAAGGGGTCAGGAAGAAAAGAAGT
>CALEZE010000035.1 GCA_937928235.1 uncultured bacterium
ACCCACTGATTATGTCGGGGTTATAAACCAGGAACTGGGCAAAAGGTATGCCACTCTGGTCAAAATGGAGCCAATTAATGAGCAGGAAACCGAGTTTATCTACCACATGCCGACAAGGGCAATTATTGGTTTGAGAAGTTTACTACTTACCCTCACTAAAGGTACAGCGGTTTTTTCTTCCCAAATACTAGACTACCAACCAGTGGGCAAGGCAGTGCCAAAACTAAGAAGTGGTGTGCTTACAGCCTCCTCCTCCGGAGACGCACTAGCTTATGGCTTGAATGCCGCTGAGGAAAGAGGTGTTTTGTTCATAGGGCCTGGTACAAAAGTTTATGAAGGGATGATTGTTGGTAAAAATTCAAGAAACGAAGATATTGCAGTTAATGTGTGTAAGGGGAAAAAACTAACAAATATGCGCTCCAAGTCTTCGGATGGGGTTATCCAACTTGCACCTCCTACGATTTTAAGCCTGGAGCAGTGTCTTGATTTTCTGGAACCAGATGAACTTCTGGAAATAACTCCAGAGTCATTAAGGCTTAGGAAAAAACACTTAACAGAACTTGAAAGAAAAAGGGCGGGCAAGAAATAATCTCACATTTCGTGACCACTCATCATCGCAGGGTGGTTCCAATAATCTTCTCCCACTGCAAAGTTGAACATCATACCGGCATGCATGTGTTCGGAAATATGACAATGGGTCATCCAAACACCGGGGTTACTCATCTCAACTAAGATATCAACCGTCTCACCAACTTTTGCAAGTGTGGTATCTTTCCAAACCATGTTCGTCTCTGGAACACCGTTTCGAGAAAGGACAACAAATCTTTGTCCGTGGAAATGAATCGGGTGTTGCATAGGGTGAGCAGACATTGGGTCATTAAAAATTCTTACCTTCACCAAGTCTCCAAGCCTAAATTTCCAATCGTTTATCTCTTCGCTCACCTTGCCTGTGTCTTCATCTATCAGCTCCCACTTTATATCCTCGTTTGTAATTTGTTCATTAAGCACATACATGTGGTCTTCCCAATGAATTGTTTCACCCCCAAGAGCCATCTCGTCGGCCGAAAGGCCAGCAAGCCATTCCTCTTTTGTTTCAGGAGTGCACTCACCCATCCATGTGCCATCCGGCATTTTGTGGCAAGGCATAT
>CALEZE010000036.1 GCA_937928235.1 uncultured bacterium
AACAGGGGTAGAAACTTTTGGTATTTCTTACTACTTTGCAAGACCTGTGGAGCACAATCTGGTTTCAGAGTGGGATTTTCTCTACAACAAAGCACACAACGAATACTTAAATATCGCAGCAACCACCGGAAGCATAGGTCTTTTGGCTTATATCGCTTTAGCAGGAACGACAATAGTTCTTATTTTTAAAAAGAAAAGACTCGCTCTCCTCTCTGGTTTCCTAAGCATACTAGCCACCAACTTTTTTGGCTTCTCCGTCGTTCCAGTGGCAACACTTTTCTTTATGTTCCCTGCTTTTGCCACAACACTTGATGTTGATACAAAGACAAAAAAGAAGGATACCGATTTTGAAAACCTTGAGAGTTCTCAAAAGGCTCTTTTAGTAATTGTTTTCTCTAGTGCCCTCTTTACTCTTTTTATGATTTCTCGATATTGGTATGCAGACTACATTTTTGCAAAGGGTAAGGTTTTGGAAGATACGGGCAACCCCGTTGAGGCCAGAGAGTATTTGACTCGTGCAACCAAACTCTCACCCAAAGAGGCACTTTTTTGGGATGAACTAGCTCAAGCCAATACAGACATAGCAGTTGCTTTGGCCCAAGAAGGCGAGCTTGACCGCGCACAGGAGTTTGCAGTTTCTGCAATGGCTGAAAATACCAAGGCCGTATCCCTCTCGCCAAAGAATGTAAATCTTTTAAGAAGCAGGGCGAATATGTTTGTGAACCTGGCAACACTCGACAACAACTATCTTCTAGCTGCAAAGGACGCGCTTGAAAGCGCTATCGCACTCGCCCCAACAGAAGCAAAACTTTTGTACAACTTAGGGCTTACCGAAGCCAGGATTGGAAACACAGAAGCAGCGATTCAAATTTTGGAAAAAACCATAGAAATGAAAAGTGATTACAGAAACGCCAGGTTTGCCCTAGCCATACTTCTGGCTGAGGAAGGAAATCGCGAAGAAGCAATCGCACAGCTTGAATACATCCTTGAATTCATTAACCCCGAAGATACACTTGTAAGCCAACAGCTTGAAGAGTACAGGTGATATAATTCAACCTTTCAGTAAGAAGTTATGATAAGACCAATAGTTAAAGCAGATAAAAAGTCTCTGCGCCAAAAATCTAAGCCGGTTAAAACGGTTAATTCCGCAACAAAGAACCTTGTGAGAGACCTGAAAGAAACCCTGCTGGCCCAAAAAGACCCGGAAGGGGTTGGTTTGGCGGCACCCCAAATTGGTGTAAACATGCGTGTTTTTGTTATGTTCCAGGGAGAAGAAATCTTAACTGTGATAAACCCTAAGGTTGTAAGTGTTTCAAAAGAGAAAGTAAAAAAGCCAAGTAAGAATTCTCCTATGGAGGGGTGTCTTTCCATTCCACACTTCTACGGACCACTTACAAGGGCAAAAAAGATCACACTTGAATATTTAGACGAATCGGGCAAAAAAAGAAAAGAAACTTTCGAAGGATTTGACGCCCAAATTGTTCAGCACGAGATAGACCACTTGGATGGGGTCTTGTTTGTAGACCGTATAATAGAAAACGGCCTCCCCCTTTATGAATTCCAAGATGGCGATTGGGTAAAGGCGGATTTGTAATATGAGATTTGTATTTTTCGGAACACCAGAGTATGTACTTCCAGTACTTAAGACCTTGGCTAAGGAATTGGCCCCAATGGGAGAAAACCCTGTTGAGGCCGTGGTTACCCAACCCCCAAGACCAAGTGGTAGACAGCAAAAACTTCAATACACACCGGTCGATTCCTGGGCGCACAGAAGAGATGTCCCCATTTTCCATAGCCCAGAACAATTTATCAAAAGTGGAATAAAAACAGACTTTGCTGTTCTTGCCGCCTTTGGCGCAATAGTTCCGGAAAAAATAATTTCATACTTTCCCAAGGGAATACTCAATGTCCACCCTTCACTCCTCCCGGCATATCGAGGGGCATCCCCAGTGCAGGCGGCAATTGTGGCAGATGAAAAACAAACTGGTGTGAGCATAATGAAACTAGACGAAAAGATGGACCATGGCCCTATCGTCTCCTCGTTTAAAGAGCCCGTGTTGCCAGACGACACAACTGAAAGTTTAAGACAAAGGCTTTTTGAAAGATCTGGTGAATTCTTGGTGGAACTCATCCCCGCTTATCTTTCCGGAAAAGTAAAGGTAGCCCCACAAGATCACGACAAGGCAACCTATACCACTCTAATTAGAAAAGAACACGGCTTTGTGCCACCCAAGCTTTTAGCTGGTGCGATTGAAGGAAAAGTGTCAGAAGAAGAATGGGAAATTGGTTTTGTGAAGGGCCTTACTCTAAAAGCTTCTCCGGAAAACCTAATGCGCTTCATGCGAGCAACGTCCCCTTGGCCAGGAGTCTGGACTAAAGTTACACTTTCTGAAACAGAAACCAAAAGACTCAAAATTTTAGATGCCGCCATTGAAGGTGACAGGTTTGTGATAAAAGAGGTCCAACTAGAAGCAAGAAACCCTGTTTCCTGGAGGCAATTCACTGAAGGCTACCCAGAAGCTAAATTTGCCTAAATTAAAAATTACAGAAGTGAGATGTTTTTGTAATCTTCAACGCTCCCGAACTTTTTGATTCTTTTGATACACTTCGCACAAAGCCTCATTTGTTTTTCTTCAGACCTGAACTTAACAGAAACCTTTTGAAGATTTGGCCTAAACAGTCTTTTTGTAGCTGTGGTTCTTTTTCTCCAACGCTTACCCGCCACACCCCTGCGGTGCTTTTGGCTGCTGCCTACGGCAGCTGTCTTTCCACAAATTTCACATCCGTATGCCATATTAGTTTGAATTTGCGAAATGATGATGTGCCCTTTTAGCAATGCTCTCAGGCTTTATCAGTTTCGCGAATGTGATTATACTATACTGGTAGGCGTTAATAAAGCATGACAATAATCATCTGGATACTCGCATTTGTAATAGCCATCACCATCCATGAAGCGGCACACGCTTGGATGGCAGACAGACTTGGAGACCCAACACCCAGAATAATGGGTAGGCTCTCCCTTAATCCTCTTGTTCACTATGATCCTGTCGGCACAACGCTTCTTTTGGTCTTGGTTATCCTTCGCGCAATCGGACTTCCTGTTATTCCTTTTGGCTGGGCAAAACCAGTTCAGTTTGACCCGTACAATCTGGAAAACCCAAGACGGGACGCGGCTCTTATTTCCTTTGCAGGTCCTTTTTCAAACATTGCTCTTGCAACAATTCTTGCCGTAGTTTTGCGAATTGCGTCTCTTAACCCATTTTCTCCTCTTATACTTTTGTCTTCCCTCTTTATGCCTATTATTCTTTTGAATGTCGTGCTTGCCATATTTAACCTCATCCCGGTCCACCCGTTGGACGGAGGCAAAATCCTCGTGGGTCTACTTCCAGCAGAGACGGCTCGTGAGGCAGATGTCTTCCTAAAAAGATATGGCATGATAATTCTTCTTTTCCTCATCTTCCCCACTTTTGGTGGAACTTCCCCAGTTTCCATTATTCTCCAACACACAGTTTCTTTTGTCCTCACTTTCCTCCTGCCTGGGAATATGGTTGTATAAACCGTATACCCAACCTTGCCAATTATTGATATAATTATTATGACCCCGTAAGGGGTGGACTCAAGGAAAGAATTTTTCCCTGACCAGTTAGAAAATTGGGATGGCAGAGTTTTCCACCTCCGTGGAGATGGGGACAGCCGACCCACCTGGATCATCCCAGGGACTAATCTTTCCACTAACGAGGATACCCCTTTTCGGGGTCTTTTTTATCCAAAAATAACCTTCAGAATCAATCTAAAAGTAACCCTTGTAAATACTTGTGTGTGAAATG
>CALEZE010000037.1 GCA_937928235.1 uncultured bacterium
AAAGGCTCTCCACCACAGAGCGTTACCTAGAACTTGCCGAAGTAAAAGACCCAGGTAAGAAACAGGAGTTAAAGGAGCTTTAATCTTTCTTCAATAGACCCTATTTCCTTTTTTCTTAACTTGAAATCGGCCCACAATTTCTCCTTGTCTTGTGGCTCAAGAAGGACCCTTGCATCCTTAAGCCAGGTAAGCAGGTCCTCTTTTGCGATTCCTTTTTCTGTTTTTAAGAAAACATAACCGACTCGAATAGGAATACCCGTCCTCCAAATAGCCCATGCTGCATAGTCGTTTTCCTTAAACTTCTTTGCCTCTTTGTCATTTTCGAACTTTGCATAAAGTTTCCGAGAATCCTTTACGCCCTTTTCGACTTCTCCAGCCATCATCTTGGCATAAAGGAAAAAGGCTTCGAGTTCCAGATGTCTCGGCATGTCACCTTTCGTACGATCGGGGTCTTTATCAACCGTGGCCAGTGCTTTTTTGTAAAAGGCAACAGACTTCTCAAACTCCCCTTTATAGTCAGAAATCCTTCCTAAAAATCTGTAAAGTCTTGATTCCCAATGGTCAAGTTCATATTTCTCAATGTAAGCCTTAGCTTCCAAAACCGCTGCCTCCATGTTCTTTAAAGCTTTTTGGACAACGCTGTCATTTTGCTTGTCCTTTTTGGCAAGCTCTTCCATTAAAACATGCTGGTAAACTAGCGCTTCTTCCCAAAAAAGGTCTACCACAAAGCCGTGCCCCGAAACAATAGCTTTGTTTATGGCTTCCAGGGTCTCTTTCTCTTTACCTTTGGTTTCCCTTAAGGTGCGGATGTTTTTGATAATCTCTTCTCGCGTGTGAGCGTTAAGGTTGGCGAAGTCGAATGTTTGCTTCATAGAGGATTTAGACTTATAGACTTGTGGGCCCGGATAGAGTCGAACTATCGTCTCGAACTTATAAGATTCGCGTCCTAACCGTTGAACGACGGGCCCGAACGAGGTTATTATATCAAAAGCCCGAGGCTATTTCTTCCTACTGACCGCACTGGGCATATCTTCCCAGTCTCTTTTTTCCCTTAGTTTGAGGTTCTTCTCCCATATGGCCTCTAATGCCGAAAGGTCCACCTTGAGTTCTTTAGCAAGTCCCAATAGACCAACCATATCTTTTGGAAAACAGGCTCCACCAAAGCCCATATCTCCGTCCGGACCAGGGGCCTTAATGTGTGTGCCAATCCTCGAATCTGCCTCCACAATTTCTCGGACCCCTTCGTAATCTATTCCCAGCTTCTTAGCCATAAGGTAAAACTCGTTAGCCAAAAGCACTTTGGAGGCAAGCATAAGGTTGCTCATATATTTGGCAAGCTCTGCTGTTGTTGGGTCTGTAATGAAATACTCTTGATTTTTCGGTAGGATCGTTTGATGAAGCTTTTTTAGTCTTTCCCCTACTTTTTTGTCTGTCACTCCTATCACCGTTCTTTCTGGATTTAAGAAGTCCTTGTTTGCATTAGCCTGCGTCAAAAACTCCGGATTCATGGCGAACTTGGTACCTTTATAGTTTTTTATGTACGCTTCTGTGGAACCAGGAAGTACCGTCGACTTTATTACTAAAATTTTATCCGTCCCGGAAAGTGCTGGTGCAACTTCGCCAACAACGGAGTCGACAATCGAAACATCCAAGCCTGAGTAGTCAGAAAAAATTGGCGTAGGAACTGCAATAAAAATGAATTCGCTTTTTTCTAGAAGCTCGGGGAGGGCTGTCCCCCCATCTTTGTACTTGTCATACCAAAGAACTTTGTTCTCCTTGTTAGTGACAAACCCTTTACCTGTTGCCTGGCCTACTACTCCCCAACCAATAATTCCTATATTTGCCATGCGTCAAAGAATACTAGAGTTTTGCCCTCCTTGCAATTTCAGCCTCAACCAATCTCGAGTCGCGTCCGTATTTTAATCTGCTCATTTCTTTAATGATTTCAGCGACTCGCTTGTCAGCTTTTTCTTTTTCTTTGGCCATGTCTTTTGTCAGATCCATTGAAAAAGGTGGCACTGGTTCGTTGTTGACGATGGTTTTTGCATAAACATGGAATCTTTCTATGTTTAAGAGGTCCTCCTCATCAAAAACAGGTTTGTATTCATGCGTCAAATAATTGGCATCTGTCACACCAACACGGTAAGTGAGAATGGTACCCACATTTCCAAAAACCGCATTTTTAACCTCCTCATCAACCTGCCCTATGAACTGGTTGGCAACAGTTAAGTTGAGTCTGTATTTCCTGGCCTCGGAAAGAATCTGGGCAAAATCAGGTGTCGCAAAGTTCTGGAACTCGTCAACATAGAAGTAAAAGTCTCGCCGTGCACTTTCCGGTATATCTTGCCTGCTCATAGCGCTCATTAGGATTCGTGGAACCAGAACCAAACCCATGAAGTTGGAGTTTTCTTCTCCCATTTCTCCTTTTGAGAGGTTTACAAGCAAAATCTTGCCTTCGTCCATAACCTCTCTAAAAGAAAATGCGCTTTGGGATTGGCCAATGATATTTCTTATCATCCTGTTTGTTACGAACCGTCCGAACTTTGAAACAATGTAATCAAGAACTTCCGACTTATGGAAATCCGCAGTTTGTGCTATCTGGTCTGTCCAATAACGCCTGACTATTGGATCTTGAACCTTGGGAAGAATCTCTTGCACAAACTTGGCGTCTGTTAAAATCCTTACGACTTCAATAAAGGTTGTTCCCTCATCGCTCATAGCTGTTAACATGGCGTTTCTTACTGCGTGCTCAAACCTGGGGCCGACGATGCCTGTTTTGTAAGGGTCAAAAAGTTTGTACATCATGTTAATTACAGCGGTTGCGGCAAAGTGTTTTTGGTCCTCGGTCTTTGCCTCAAGAAGATTGAGACCCATGGGTCTGTCTGTGTCTGAGGGATTAAAGTAAATAACATCTTCTGCCCTCTCCGGGGGGATCATTTCCAAAATATCTTTTACAGCGTCTCCGTGTGGATCCATAAAACAAACTCCCTTGCCCGCATGGATATCCTGCATAATTAAGTCTTTCAGGAGTTCGGTCTTTCCTGTACCTGTTTTACCAATGATGTACATGTGCCTACGCCTGTCATCGTCTGATATGTAAACTGGTCTTTGCACACCCCTGTAGGAGCTCATCCCCAGATACAGCCCTTCGTTTGGAATCCCGGAAGGTGCCGGTGCAGTTTTCGCATACACCCAGTGAATATGAGGTGTAGTCACTTGTTTATTCGGAAAATGATAAAGTGTGGCCAGCTCTTCTGAATTTAGTACGGAAGTTCTGTTGCCAAAAACATGGAAAAGTGGTTGGTATCTGTAAATAAAATCTTCCACAAAAGCGCCTTTTCTTCTTATCTTTCTTCCCCCCAAACTGTTGTGTTCACCTGAAAACTGCTCAAAAGAGGCTTCTATGTTTGAAAGGTGTGCTTTGGCAGAAGCTTCAGTTTCTGAAACAACCACCATTCTCATTGAAACTTCAAATCCGGGCTTGCCCACCTTGCTTTCTATCGCTTCCAAGGTCTTAGCGGGGACTTTGAATTTTGCTTTTTCTGGGTCTGACTCTTGTTTTTTAGTGTCGGAAATAAAACTTGATCCTTCTTTTTGCCAATCAGATTCCGCTGGAGAAATAAGTATCTGAATGGCGGCGTATTCTCTTTCTTGCATTTTTGCAAAGGCTGAGGTTAATGAAGCCAAAGGGTCAGTTGGTAATTCCTTAAATGTCTTTATTGGGTAGTAATTTTCCTTCTTTAATTGCAGCGACTTATAGGCCACTTTTCCTTCTTCTGTAAAAATATTGTACTCGGGTACCTCAAGAATTTCTGCTTCGGGGTAAG
>CALEZE010000038.1 GCA_937928235.1 uncultured bacterium
GGTAACCACCGCCGGGGTTGTTCTTCTTGTCGTGACAGTTTGTCCAACCGGTATTACCGACTTTGGCAACCACTTGCCCACGGATGACTGTGTCACCTTCTTCAATTGTTGCACTATCTTGGACTATGTGTCCGTAGTAACCCACAGTACCGTCAGTGTGCAAGATGGCGATGTAGTTGGACTCGTTTGCTAATCCACTTCCACCACATCTCGAAAAGTGATCTACCACTTTTATAGCCACACCACTCCTGCTGGCAACCACATCATCTTCTTTGTCCAAGTCAAAGTCTAAAGAGTATTCTCCCTCTCCACCCTCTTGGTGAGAGAAGTTTCCACCCCACCCCTGACTCACCTGAATGGGTCTTGTTGTGTTCCAGGGCAGTGTGTATGGACAAGCAGAGCTTTCGATGGGGTCTGCCTCTACAACATTTTCAAGGGATGCTCGCACTTCTATTTCTGGTCCGCTATTGCCACAGGCCGAAATAAAAAGCACAAGAAAAAAAAGAACCGAAAGGAACTTTTTGTGTGCCACGGGAACCTCCTAGTCTCGTGAAGTAAGCACCTTAAATTCAACCCGCTTTTAGGTTGTTAAAGTGCGAAGAATCGCTTAGCTAGTTAATGATATTTCCTGGAGAAGACTGTTTGCAAGTTAGCTTGCCTTTTTAGCATCAAGGGCGGCAACGGCCGCTACGCCGTCACCTTTTTTGGCGAAGCGCATAATGATGACCCCTTGTGTGGCCCTTCCCATCTGAGGAATGTTTTTGACGGGGAGTTTTATAACTTGGCCCTTTTTACTTGTGACAACAATTTGGCTTGTGTTGTGTGTGATCATTGCTTCGGCCGCCAGGGTTCCAGTTTTCTTGTTTACAACCGCCGCCTTTACGCCCTTCCCTGCCCTTTTTTGTTTTGTTATAAGTCTTACTGGGGTTCTTTTACCTAGTCCGTTTTCAGAAACTGTCAGAATATCGCGGAAGAATTTCCTTCTTTTGTCTTTGGGCTGTGGTTTCTTTGCAGCAAAAACCTCCATACCAATTACTTCATCACCCTTATTAAGCTTTATACCCATTACGCCAGAAGTTGCTCTACCCATTGTTCTGGCATTTGCTTCTGGGAATCTGATGGACTTCCCTTGTTTAGTAAGGAGGAAAATGTGGTCATCGCCGGATGTTTCGTGGACTGAAACCAGAGAGTCGCCAGACCTTAATTTGATGGCAATAAGCCCTGAGCTTCTAAGATTTTTGAAAGAGGAAACAGCGGTTTTTTTAACAACCCCGTTTGCCGTTGCAATTATTAAGTGTTTTCCTTTCTGTCCCATGGGAAGAATGGAAACAACCTTTTCGTCCTGCTCGACATCTATAATATTGACCACTGCCTGCCCCTTTGCCTGCCTTGTGGTTTCAGGTATTTCCCAGGCCTTTGTCCCGTAAACCTTTCCTTTGTCTGTAAAGAAAAGGATCATGTCGTGCGTGGTTGCAGAGATAAGGTGCTCAATTTCATCTTCCTCTTTTGTAGTCATTCCAACAACACCCTTGCCGCCACGCCTTTGTGATTTGTATGTACTTCTCGGAACTCTTTTAATGTAACCGGTGCGGGTTACAGTTATAAGCATTGGTTTCTTGGGGATGAGATCTTCTTCTGAAAATTCACCAAGTTTTTGTTTGTATATTTTGGTGCGTCTTTCGTCTCCAAGCTTTTCTTTTATTTCTTTTAATTCGTCAACAATAATGTCTAGAACCATTTGGGGATCTTTAAGGATTTTGACCAGTTGGTCTATTAATTTTTTAATTTCTTTGCATGCCTCTTCTATCTTCTTCCTCTCAAGAGCGGCAAGGCGCCTTAATTGCATATCGAGGATTGCAGTTGCTTGAACTTCTGAAAGTTTGAACTTGGTCATCAAGTTTTTCTTTG
>CALEZE010000039.1 GCA_937928235.1 uncultured bacterium
CCAACAAGCTGGCCAGTTAGTTTGTACTGAATTTTGTTTGTGTCCTGCCACTCATCAACAAAGATATGGGTTAGCTTCTCTCTCCAAAAGGAAAGCACCTCTTCTTTTTCATCAAAAAGTTTGACTGTTTTTAGCAGCAAGTCATCAAAATCCAGCGCACCAACTTGTTGAAGATATCTTTCGTAGGAAAGGTATATTTTAAAGACACCTTCTTGCCAATCACCTTGCGCAAACTCTGCATACTGGTTTGGGGATAGCATGTTACTTTTGGCTTCCGAAATTACTGAAGCTACAGCTCCGGGTTTGAATTTTTCTGGTGGTAAATTTAAGTCGTCAATTATGTCTTTTATGGCAGCTTTTGTGTCTTGAGAGTCGTAGATCAAAAAGTCCTTTGGTATTCCAACTTCTTCTCCACTTAACCTTAGTACTTTGACGCAAAAGGAATGAAAGGTCCCCGCAAAACCCGGCTCTTTGTTTGTGAGTTCGCTGACCCTAACTTTCATTTCCCCGGCGGCTTTGTTGGTAAAAGTGAGAAGAAGAATGTTTGAGCTTTCTGCAATCTTATTCTCGATAAACCATGCGACACGGTAGGTCAAAACTCTTGTTTTTCCACTACCTGCTCCAGCAAGCACCAACAATGGGCCGTCCTCGTAAGTTACGGCTCTTTTTTGTTCTTCGTTTAGGTTTTTCAGGAGTGACATGGTCGTGTACAATTATGCCCAGGACCTATCGCGAAAGCTACGAACGGCCTCTGTCGCGTATTAATTCTAACATGCAAGAAGAAAACCCTACGGTTAAAAATATCGACAAAACATATATAAAAATTTCAAGGACAAAAAGGCGCATTTTTAAGCATGTCTGGCTAGTGCGAGGAGTGCTTCTTGGTGTTTTGGTACTTTCAATTTATTTAGTGTCACTAGTTGTATCTGGGGCTATATCGAGAACAAAAATTGCCGACGGAGGAACGGCTTTGAAAACCTTCGCCTTCACATTAGGCGTGACTGTTAAAAACACATATGGTCGCAAAAAAATTCATGTACTTGGTAGAGGCGGAGAAGTACATGAAGCTCCCAATATTACCGACACTTTAATCTTTACATCACTTTCTCACGAGAACGGTGATGTCTCTTTGGTTTCCATACCCCGTGACATATGGATCCCAGAAATTAGAGCAAAAATTAATAGTGCGTACTATTGGGGTGAAGAGAAAGAGGAAGGCGGTGGTTTAATACTTGCAAAGTCATCTGTTGAAGAAGTTGTGGGGGAGCCCGTCCATTATGCGGCCGTTGTTGATTTTACTGTTTTTAGAGAGGTCGTTGACATACTTGGTGGAGTCGAAGTTGATGTCGAAAGACCGTTTGTTGACACAAGGTACCCCATTCCTGGCAAAGAGTCTGACGAGTGCGGTGGAGATAGTGAATTCAGATGTCGTTACGAAACCGTAGAGTTTGAAGAGGGCGTGCAAACCATGGACGGGGAAAGAGCGCTAAAGTTTGTACGATCCAGGAATGCACAGGGCGATGAGGGGACAGACATTGCAAGAGCGACAAGACAACAAAAGATAATTACTGCAATTAAGGACAAAATTCTTAGTGCCGGGACACTTTTTTCTCCCAAGAAAATTTCAGCGCTAATTAAGGTGTTAGAAGGAGCGGTGGAAACAGATGCTGACATGTCAGTGGGGGCAGTCTTGGCCCGACGCTTTTTGGGCGGTGGTAGAGGTGTTTCTTCCCATGTGCTTGGAGAAGAGTTCTTGCTTAATCCACCCCAAACTGTGCGTTATGACAACCTTTATGTTTTTGTGCCAAAGGACGACACCTGGAATAATGTGCACGATTGGGTAGATTCAATCCTTCCCTAAAAACTCACCCAACCAAATTTGTGGATCCACAAAACTCCCCAGAGGTTTACAAGGATGCTTAGAAACAAGAGGGTCCAGTGATGCCATCGGAGTTTTTTCTTCGCTAACCCTTTTACAACAAGAAAGAATAGGAGCGGGTAAAAATCCAGCGCGAACCTGTAGCCAAACTGCGCAAAACCAGTTGTTCCGTGAGTGAGGATGGGCATTGAAACCAACAGAATAGAAATCCAGGTGAACAGGATAGATTTGTTTTTGAGATTACTTTTTAATGCATACAAAAAAGCGGGGGATGTGATCCAAATGGAAAGACCCGCCCAGGAAGGTTTGATAAATGGTGCTTTGTCGGAGAAGACGGGGAAAGACGCAAACATTGTCTTTAAGTGGCGAGGGATATAGCTTATGTGCAAGATCCCTCTTTGGTACCATGGTTCTTCTAAAACTCCTGGAATTAACATATATCCTTTGTCCCAGATCACACCAA
>CALEZE010000040.1 GCA_937928235.1 uncultured bacterium
CCTTTTTACGGGGTCTATCGTTGGTTTTAGTAGTTTTTTTCGAAAATTCCAGTTGTCCTTGTGAGGTCACTTTAAAAAAGCCAGCTCACTTGATCAGTTGGACAAAACCGGTGATTTTTGGGCACAGCCCGCTCTAACTAGAAACAAAGAAATCTAAAAAAACAAAAATAAGCAGGGATTTCTTTTTCCAATCAGAACGGGCCTGCCCAAAAGGGAGGTTCGTATGCCTTATGTTAATGTGCTCCGCTCTCAAAGCAAATCTGGCAAGCCAGAAGCCTTAATCCCGGAACTGTTGTTGGCAGGGAAGAATCAAGAAGAGACTTGACTCTCCTCTACCCCCAACCTTAAGACAAAATTGAAGCGGAGGTCTTAAGTTTCCTCGAAACAAAAAGGAGTGCACCAGAAGTCAAAAGTAAGGCAGACCCTAATACTGCCGGGTTCACATCACCCAAATCAGCATCCACCGGCTCATGGGTTTTAATACCACAAATTTGTCCACCACCATAAACGGATGTACAAGTGATCTCCTCAACCACTTTTGTCTCATCTGCCATAGCAGGGGCCGGCACTAAAAGTGCGGCTAAAATAAGTAAAGTTGTAGTTAACTTGTTCATTTATTTGTTCCTAGTTAAAATACTATATACTTCAACTATGCTCGGCATTATATACACAAGTTTGTCTTTTGTCAAGACTAGAGGATAACTTTTAAATCTCAAGGAGTCTTGCGTATTTAAAGATCCTGACAGGCGAATTCAAATTCTCGCAGGTGTAAAGGATTAGGTCTGCCGAATAATCGGCAATGTCTTCACCCTCAGACTCGCCGTAGACGGCATATACATACTTTCTTTGCCTCCAGGTGACCTCTATTGTGTCCCCTTCTTTAAGTTTGGGAAGGTTGTAAAAAGACGCTTGTCTCCTAAAAAGATTGCTCCAAGCAAGATAGCCATACCTGTGGGCAACTAATATTGTAGGGTTGCTCCTTAGATAGGGTGTCCCAAAGTCCGCTACCCTCCAAACACCTTCCTTCAGTGCATCTTCGTAATTGTCGACAGTCGCCTCGTGAATGGTTGTCTCCACCCCTATTGAGGGAATCCTAACAGTCGTTTCTTTAGGTAAACTCGCATCAAACCTGGGCTGATACACCTCTTCTTGCACTTCAACAACAGGAGGTTTGGCGTTTTTGGCAGTATTAGCCAGAAGCCCAGAAATCTTGTCCGCCGAGTCTGAAAGGTTGTAAGCAACACCGGGTGCAAAGGATATGGCTAGTAAAAGGCTCCCCGAAACAGCAGTTAGCTTAGCAAGCTTAACAAGCATGTTTGAAACCTTAGCCACGAAACGACCTCCCCCACTTGTGTCTTGTGCTTGGATGAGGGTTTCGCCGTACGGAGATTTATAAGTGTGAATATAGACTGTGTTTTCCATAATGAGACTCCTTTTGTAAATAATTGCCCCTGCCCTAAAGGAGCGGGTAGTAAGCCTGCCCTACGTACCACCCGCCCCCTTAAAACAGGGGAAGCTCTTGACAAATATCGTCTCAAAGTTCTAGTCTAGTTTGACCAGTTTTACCTGGCAATTTTTGTCTCTACCTGTCCGAAAGACAAAATTTAAAAACTATTGAGCATCTCTGTTCGTGGAAATTTGGTTAAGAAAAATTAAGCGTTAATCTTGCCGAAACCAGCGACTGCGATGCTCTTTTTTGTGCCTAATTCTTCGGCACAAATCTTATTCAAAGTACTAAAAAGATTCTATCAGCGGGTGTCAACTTTGTCAAACCCCATAATACTTTTTCAACACAATATTGTGTACACCTATAATTCCAGCGTCGAATTTAATGAGGCTAACTTACGCATAATATTCGGGTTCCAGAAATTTTGTGGATATCTTTGGGAAAACTTATAGAATTAGCTAGCGAAGGTCCTTAAGAAGATCTTTCAGATATTTTGAAGTCTTATTATTAATAGTATTAGTATAGCCCAATCGCTTTGCTTCCTTCACCCTTTTGTCTTGTGCAACAACTTCTCTCACCTCTCCAAGAAGTCCAACCTCTCCAATAGCAACCGAACCCTTGGGAAGTGCCTTTTCGAAATAAGAACTAGCAAGAGATAAGCAAATTGCTAAGTCTACAGCTGGGTCTTTAGCGGCAATACCCCCTGCCACATTTACAAAACAGTCAAAATCATAAAGCGGGAGTCCACAACGCTTAGTCAAAACGGCCAAAAGAAGCTCCAATCGCTTTGAGTCAATTCCTTGTGCAACTCTTTTAGGATAGGCCAATTTTGTGGGCACAACGAGGCTTTGAATTTCCACCAACATTGGCCTTGT
This sequence comes from uncultured bacterium, assembly GCA_937928235.1. Taxonomy (GTDB): domain Bacteria; phylum Patescibacteriota; class Microgenomatia; order UBA8517; family UBA8517; genus CALEZE01. Next base: position 2,323 of record CALEZE010000040.1, read on the forward strand.
TCCCTGCATCATGGAAGAAACCACACTTCCGGCAACTCCTTGCCCTTCTTTTGCCAAAAAGAGCTTTTCTGGTGCACTTAAGGAAGATAACCCCTTCCCTGTCATTTCAAAAACCCCTACTTCGTCTGTTGCCCCGAAACGGTTTTTGTGAGAACGAAGAAGTCTAAGGGTGAGATCTTTGTCTCCCTCAAACCACAAAACTGTGTCTACTATGTGGGCAAGAACCGCAGGGCCTGCGACAGAACCTTTTTTGGTAACATGCCCAACAATAATAGTGGGCGTGCTTGTTTTCTTGGCGAACCTAACTAGCCTCGCTGCAGATTCCCTAACCTGCCCGACAGAGCCTGCCATACCAGATAAATCTCCCGTTTCCATGGTTTGGATTGAATCTACTATCAAGAGTGAAGGTTTTGTCTCTT
>CALEZE010000041.1 GCA_937928235.1 uncultured bacterium
ATCAAAACAGAGAATGGGACAAACCTTTGTTCAAGGAACAAGGGTTCCTGTCACCGTGGTAAAAGCTGGGCCATGTCTTGTGACGCAAGTTAAACACCAAGAAAAGGATGGTTATTGGGCAGTACAGCTTGGGTTTGGAGAGAAGCGCACAAAGCACATTACAAAGCCCATGAAAGGACACCTCAAAGGCGCCGCACAAGGAAAAACGACGACTCGTTTTTTGCGTGAAGTTAGGTTCAAAGACGAGCCCGAATTCAAAGTTTGCGATGTCGTGAAGGTTTCAAGTGTCCTAAAACCCGGGGATGTAATAGCTGTTACGGGGACTTCAAAAGGAAAAGGGTTTGCCGGAGTAGTTAAAAGATGGGGCTTTGCAGGAGGTCCAAGAACACACGGCCAGTCCGACCGTCTTCGTGCACCTGGTTCTATCGGACAAGGTACTGATCCTGGACGAGTAAGAAAAGGTAAAAAAATGGCAGGTAGGATGGGAAATGAAAGGGTAACCATTAAGAATTTACAAGTGGTCTCTGTTGACGAGGAGGCAGGAGAAGTAATGGTTTCGGGGCCTGTACCAGGCAAAAAAGGAGATCTTTTGATGGTTGTTAAGATTGCCTCTGGTAGTTTAAGCGACCTTAAGCAAGAAGAAGTGCAGCCTCAAATCCAAGAAGGTGAACCGGAGGAAGAAGGAAATGAAAGTGGAGAGAAGCCGGAGGCAGCAAACGAGGGTGAACAAAAACCTGAAAAGGAGGAAAAAGACAATGGCTAAAGCAGATTTATATAGTTCAACAGGTACAAAGAAGGGAAGCAAAATGACTTTACCCAAGAGTTTTGACGAAAAACCAAATCTTAGTCTTCTTGCTCAAGCCATTCGAGTATATGAATCTAAGCGACACCCAGGAATGTCAAAAACTAAAACAAGGGGGGAAGTCAGCGCATCCACTGCAAAGATTTGGAGACAAAAAGGCACTGGAAGAGCAAGACATGGTGCGGTTTCGGCACCTATTTTTGTTGGCGGTGGCAAAGCTCACGGCCCAACCCCTGAAAAAAGAGAGCTTGCACTTCCTTCAAAAATGAAGAAAAAAGCACTAGATATCGCACTTTCCATGAAGGTGGCAGGAGAGAACCTTTTTGTAGTTGATTCGCTGGACAAACTCAAAAAGACAAAAGAGGCACAAAAGCTTTTGGACAAAGTGGTTGGTAAAAAGAAAAATACACAAACAATAATTGCCCTTGGAGACGGAAAAGAAGTTGCCATGCGTGCTTTTCGCAATATAAAAAACATCAAAGCTGTTTCAGTCAAAAGACTTAATGCCTACGATGTTTTTCATGCAAACACTGTGCTTATGGATGTAGACATATTCGCAAAAGAAACAAAAAAGACCACCAAGAAAAAACCAAAAACAGTTAAAAAGGAGACTAAAAAGAAATGAAATTAACACCTGTTTTAACAGAAAAGTCACTAGCTCAGGTTTCTGACAACGAATATACATTCTATGTCGATCCTTCTGCTACCAAATACCAGGTTAAGGCGGCTGTAGAAAACACATTTGGTGTTAAAGTTGTGTCCGTTAGGACAATGAACATAAAAGGTGAAAGCAAAAGAACTGCTCGAGGCAGGATGAGGGAAACTAAACCTAGCAAGAAAGCCATTGTTGTCCTTGGAGAAAAAGATAAAATTGATCTTTTTGAGGAGGTAAATAAATAAAATGAAGAGTCTAAAAACAATATTACCAAAAACTTCTGGTCGTGGTTCTAGTGGAAGAATAACCACCAGGCACAGAGGGGGTAGGCAAAAAAGGTTTATGCGTGAAATTGACTTTAAGCGCAACAAGCACGATGTTTGGGGCAAGGTTGAAGTGGTGGAATATGATCCAAACAGAAACGCAGATGTTGCTCTAGTTTCCTACGAGGACGGAGAGAGGCGCTACATATTGGCCCCTGAAGGTCTTGAGGTGGGCACCAAAGTTATTGCCTCCGAGACGGCTCCGCTAGAAGCAGGAAATGCGCTTCCACTGAAGAAGATTCCGGCAGGTAGCGAGGTGCATAACATTGAGATAACGCCTGGTAAGGGTGGGCAGCTGGTTAAGGGTGCCGGATCAGTTGCTGTGGTACAAGGAAAGGAAGAAGATTATATTCTGGTAAAATTACCATCCGGACAAATTAGACGGTTTTTACCTGACTCTTTTGCTACCCTAGGAAAAGTTGGGAATGCAGAGGCAAGAACCCGTATCTTAGGAAAGGCTGGTAGAAAAAGGCGAATGGGTAGAAGGCCAACTGTTCGAGGTACTGCACAACACCCAGGCTCTCACCCTCACGGAGGAGGAGAAGGAAGAAGCGGTGTCGGTAGAGTCAGCCCAAGAACACCTTACGGAAAACCAGCGGTAGGCAAAACCAGAAAGAAGAAAAAATATTCTGACAAACTTATTGTAAAAGACAGAAAGAGAGGGCCGCACGTAGGATAACCCTAAAGGTGCCAAGGAAAGAAAAATGAGCAGAAGCAGTAAAAAAGGACCATATATCAGAGAGAGACTTCTAAAAAAGTTGGAATCTGGTATGGGCACAAAGGAAAAACCAGTTAAGACATGGGCAAGGTCAAGCCAAATCCCCCCTGAGTTTGTGGGTAAGTACTTTAAAGTTCACAATGGCCGTGCTTTCATTGATGTTTTTGTAACAGAAGACATGGTTGGTCACAGACTCGGAGAATTTTCTCCAACTAGGACATTTAGAGGTCACGGGCAAGTGGTGAAGAGAATAATTGAGAAAACTTAAAAGTATTCTGAAAAAAATGAACATAGTATCTACACAAAAATTTATTAGGACATCTCCAAGGAAGCTTAGGGAGGTCGTTCATTTGACAAAGGGGCTGACCCCCCAGGAGGCAGTTGAAAAACTTCCGTATGTCAGAAAAAGAGCGGTTGAGCCTCTAGTTAAGGCTTTGAAAACGGCAATTGCAAACGCCAAGGATAGAGGTCTTGACTTGCAGAATTTGAAACTTGAAGAGATTCAAATAAACGAAGGACCAGTTCTTAAGAGGTGGCGCGCCGGAGCTCGTGGTAGGGCAAAACCGTACCAAAGAAGAATGAGCCATATTAGGGTTGTAGTAAGCGCAAAACCCGTAGAGAAGAAGGAGACTGCCAAGAAAACCAAAAAGAAGTCAGCTGACACAAAAGGGACAAAGAAAGGAAAGAAATAAACAATGGGACAAAAAGTAAATCCAACAGGTTTTAGAGTCGGCAATTTCCTACCTTGGAAATCCAGGTGGTTTGCGGATGATGACAAACTGCAAGAGCAATTACTCGAGGATATCAAGATAAGAGATGTTTTGATGCAGAAACTCAAACTTGCTGGTGTGACCAGTGTTGAAATTGAGAGGTTGCCTAAAAGTATGGCGATTATTCTTACCGTATCAAGGCCTGGTGTGGTTATTGGACGGGGAGGCACCGGGTTGGAAGACTTGAAGAAATCCATAATTGACATCATTGGCGAGGTTCGTGGAAAAAGACCAAATGATTTGAAGATTGACCTAAATGTTAACGAAGTTAAAAACCCAGAGTTGTCGGCGCATCTTGTTGCGACAAGAATCGTTTCGGAGCTAGAGAGGCGAATCCCGCACAGAAGAGTAGTTGCCAAGACAATTGAAAGAGTAATGCAGTCTGGGGCACTTGGTGTTAAGATAGTTCTTTCCGGACGAATTGGCGGAGCAGAAATTTCAAGAACGGAAAAATACCACGAGGGCTCTGTCCCCACCCAGACACTCAGGGAAGATGTCGATTATGCCCAGGTACCCGCACTTTTGAAAAGAGGATATGTGGGAGTGAAGGTTTACATTCACAGAAAGAAGGAGGATTAATATGTTACAACCAAAGAAAAGAAAATACAGAAAAGAATTTAGGGGCCGAATGAAAGGTAAGGCTCAGCGAGGCAGCTCCTTGTCATATGGTGAATATGGGCTAAAATCAACCGGGCGGGGTTGGCTCACCAGTAACCAAATCGAGGCTGCAAGGCGTGCAATTACACACGCTTTTAAGAGAAGTGGAAAGGTCTGGATTCGAGTTTTTCCGGATAAACCAATAACAAAAAGAGCTGCAGGTCAGAGAATGGGGGGAGGAAAGGGAGATATTGCGGGGTATGTTGCTGTTGTGACTCCTGGGAAAATCGT
>CALEZE010000042.1 GCA_937928235.1 uncultured bacterium
CTTATCGCGATTGGTGGAATGATGTCTCCGGTTGCCTCAAAAGTGACATTGGGGAACTCCAAGCCTTCTTTTTCGGTTGTTATCTCGTACATTCCATTTGAAAGTGGCGTTACAACAATGAAGTGCCCCAGTTTGTTTGTTTTAACTGCTCTTACGGGGCGCCCTGCTGTGTCTTTGATTTCTAAAATTGCCCCCTCAACAATCTTGCCTGCCGCATCAACTGCTTGGCCGGTAATTGTGTTTTCTCGAGTTGGTGGAGAAGGAGGTGCAGATTCTTGACTAAACTCTGCTTGTTGCGCTTGTGCTTTTGGTTCTGGGGGCTGCTCTTTTGGTTGTGCGTTTAAGACGTTTTGGACAACCGTGTCTACAACTTGGTTTTGTTGAGCACTTGTCGCCGGAGGAGGATTTTGTTGGGGTGTTTGGTTTTTTTCTACGGTTATTAGTTCGGTTTTTGGAATTTTAATCTTACTTTCCTGACTAGCCGAAGACGGAACTTGTTGTGGTTGTACTTGTTGCTGCATTTGCGGTTGAGGGGGTTGTTGCACCGCGGCAGGTTGTTGTGGAGGGCTACTTACCGGCTGAGCCTCCCCTTTTCTACTAAAAAGGCCGGTAACCGAATTTAGGAAAGACTTTTCTGCATCCTCTAAGGTTTTTGTGAACCTTGCCCCCCTGCCTGTTGCGGTTTGCAAATACTCATTAAGAGCTTTTTCTCCTTGAGGGGCAACAATTTTGTCTTCGGGCGCTTGGGCTTCGTCCTGAAAGAATTTTGTACCCGTTCTTGCCCCACCCCAGTAGTAAATAGTGGGTGAATAGACAGATCTAAAAAAAGCTATGATCCATTTTTCTAAGGGTCTATCCTCAAACGGCAAAAAGGCAAGTGCCACACCAAAAAGCGTGAAGAATAGAACAAGTGGCCACTTTATTAAGGGGTGTAAACCCGTTGAGTAGAAAAGAAGAGAAATCAATGCACCGCCAGCAATTTGGAAAAATTGCTTTAACGTCATGTCTCCTACCAAACGGAACTGGTAGG
>CALEZE010000043.1 GCA_937928235.1 uncultured bacterium
TTTGGGGACAACAAAGGTGAGGAGTTGAAAAATAATTGATGCGTTAATGTAGGGTCCAAGACCTAGAGCTAATATGGAATAATTAGCAAGGTTTCCTCCTGAAAAGACATCCATCAAAGAAAGTAGTGTGCTTCCAGCAAACAAAGTTTTAAGGGAACTTGCGTCAATTCCAGCTGCAGGAATGTGTGCCGTTAGACGAAATACAAAGATGACAAGGGCGGTTATTAAAAGTTTTTTCCTGACCTCGGGGGATTTAGCTACTCTTGAGAAAAACTGAAAAATAGAATTAAGCATCCTTAAATAACTTTACCACCTGCTTTTTCTATTGTCTTTCTAGCAGAGGCAGAGGTGGAAAGTTGAACAGTTAATTTCTTGGTTAATTTGTTTCCAGCCAATACTTTTATCTTTGATCCAAGATCACCCTTCTTTATTAAACCTGCTTCCAAAAGAGCTTTGGCATCAACCGTTGAACCAGACCTAAAAACTTCCAGGTCACTAGTTGTGATATTAACCGTGGTCTGCAACGATTTGTTCTTTTCTTTACCCCTAAGTTGGGGCAGTCTCTTAAGCAAGGATTTCCTGGTTTTTATTCCTTCAAACAAAATTCCAATTGAGCGCCTAGATTTCTGGCCTTTTTGGCCTCTTCCGGCGGTGTGTCCACCCTTGCCGCTTCCATAACCACGACCAACTCTTTTTTTACCTCTTTTGACTGTTTTGGGAAGCTGTGTTTTTGTCATTTTATTTTCTTAATTCTATCCTCGAATTTATTTTTGCTACGGTTTTGAGTGCTTTAAGTGTTGCGTAGACATTGGAAATCTTGTTCTCTGTACCCAAAATTTTGCCGACAGCGTCTCTTATCCCGGCTGACTCAAGAACAACCCGAACCGGTCCTCCAGCAATAATTCCGGAACCAGCAGGGGCGGGCTTCAAAAGAACTTTTGCTGCGGAAAACTTTTCCTCGACAGAGTGGGGGATGGTTGTCCCTTTTAGAGGCACAGTGATTAGCCTCTTTTTGGCCGAATCTATGGCCTTTCTTATGGCGTTTCTCACATCGGGAGCTTTTGCTAAACCAACTCCGACCCTACCTTTTCTGTCGCCAACAACAACTAGGGCTGAAAATCTCATTGTATTTCCTCCCTTGGTTTTTTTCGAAATACGGTTTATCTGTACAACCGTTTCTTCGAATTCCTTTTTTTCGTAGTTACGATAATCGTTCATGATAATAAAAGCGAAATACGCTTAAAACTCCAAACCTCCTTTTCTTGCACCTTCGGCCAGTGCCCTAACAGCACCGTGATACTTATAAGAACCCCTGTCAAAAACAACCGATTTTACCTTTGCCTTTTTGGCTAACTTGGCAAGCTCTTCCCCAACCATTTCGGCAACTTGGACCATTGATTTTCCTTTAAGTTGCTCTTTTGTGAGATTCTTGCTGGAAAAAGCTGCAACTGTTTTTCCCTCAACATCATTTATGACTTGTCCATAAATGTATTTGTTGGATCTAAAAACGGTAAGTCTTAGCCTGTCTCTAGACGATGTAAGTCTTGCCCTTGCTCTTCTTTTTCTAGCTGTTTTCTTATTTATATTTAACATGTTTTATGCTTCTGCTCCTTTTGCTGCTTTCCCTGCTTTCCTTCTTATGTACTCGTTTTGATACTTAATTCCCTTACCTTTGTAAGGCTCTGGGGGGCGAACTGCCCTGATTTTTGCAGCCGTTTGGCCAACTGACTCTTTATCCATACCTTCAACTGTGATTGTTGTTTTCTCCACATTAAAACTGACGCCCTCTGGCATTTCTAGCTCTACAGGATGAGAATAACCCACAGTCAAAATTAGCTTCTTCCCCTGCCCTTCGGCTCTGTAACCTGTTCCAACAAGCTCTAATACCTTTGACCATCCGTCGGCAACTCCCTTGACCATGTTGGCAATAATGGCTCTATAAGTTCCATGCAAAGCATTGAGCCTGTCCGATTCTTTTTCTGCACTCAAAAGTGCCTCGCCATCTTTAACTTCGACTAAAATTCCCTTAGGCAGTTCACGCTCCAAAGTACCCTTGGGACCTTCGACAATCACTCGCCCATTCTCACTTTTTACACTTACCCCCTGAGGTATGCTTATTGGTGTATTTCCTATTTTACTCATTTTGCTATTACCAAACCTTTGCTACAACTTCTCCGCCAACTCTTTCTTTTATTGCTTCTTTCTGCGGCAAAACACCCTTGCTTGTCGAAACTATTAGTACTTCGGGGCCTTTTCTCTCAGCGAGCTCATCCGCACTGATATATATACGCCTGCCAGGCTTTGATACTAATTCCAACCCCAAGATAACGGGTTCTTTTCTGTGATAAGTTAGTTGAACAGTAATCGTTCCCTCTTTATTAACAACTTCGTTTAGAAAGCCTGCTGCCTTCATTGCCTTAGCAACCGCTTCGAGTTTTTTGCTCGCAGAAACTGAGACCTCTTTCTTTCTGGCAAGGCCTGCGTTTTTAATTCTTATTAAGAAATCTCCTATTGGATAACTAACCATTTTTCTTTTCCTTTCTTTTCTTCATAACTGAAATTACCAGCTTGCTTTCTTTACTCCCGGAATTTCCCCTTTTAGAGCTCTTTCCCTAAAACAAAGCCTGCAAAGACCGTATTTTCGCATATAAGCTCGTGGTCTTCCACAAAGATTGCACCTGTTGGTGTATCTTGTCTTGTATTTTAGTTTTTTGTTTTCTCTTGCTACTTTTGATTTCTTTGCCATGATTTTATTCCTCTTTTTCAAAAGGCATACCTAAATACTCTAATAGTTTTTGTGCCTCTTCTTTGTTTTCAGTGTTTGTGACAATCGTTACCTCCATACCTCTGGGTGTGCTCTGATTCATGTCTATTTCCGGAAAAATGGTATGCTCCTCGATACCCAGAGTGTAATTACCATTTTTATCAAAGCTCTTTAAAGAAACACCCCTAAAGTCTCTAAGCCTAGGAAGGGCAATTGCGAAAAGCTTCTGCAGGAAAGCATACATTTTCTCACCTCTTAGGGTTACCTTTAAGCCGACAGGCATGCCAGCTCTAATGCCAAACCCGGCAATAGAAAGTTTAGCGGCCCTCACGGACGGCTTTTGGCCAGTAATTATTGCCATGTCCTCACTTGCCGTTTTTACAACTTCCTTATTCTTTGTTGCTTCACCTATGCCCATATTAACAACCACCTTTAAAACCTTTGGTGTGGCCATTTTGTTCTTGATCCCAAACTCCCTGGTCAGCTCCTGAGCATACT
>CALEZE010000044.1 GCA_937928235.1 uncultured bacterium
TCATTCTCACAACCCACTAGCTGCTTATTGTTATCATCCGGATAAGGCAAACTTCGAAACAAAGGACAAAAAAGAAGTTGTAGTTCTTCTTCTAAGGCGCCACCCCATTACAAATCTTAAATGGATGTTGATATTTCTTCTTATGTTTTTTGCTCCGATTTTTGTGGGAGACTTTCCAATACTAGATTTCCTTCCTGGGGAATTTCGGTTTGTTTCTCTTTTGGGTTGGTATTTAATAACTTTTGTTCTTGCTTTTGAGGGCTTTTTAACCTGGTTTTTCAATGTGAACATTATTACTGATGAAAGAGTAGTAGATATTGATTTCCACAGTCTTATTTACAAAGAGGTAAGCGACACAAACATAGACAAGATTCAAGATGTTACTTACAAAATGGGTGGGGCTATAAGGACAATTTTTAATTACGGCGATGTTCTTATCCAAACCGCAGGGGAAAAACCCAACTTTGAGTTTTCCGCGGTTCCAAGACCAGACGAAGTTGCAAAAGTTTTACAAGACATAATGGTAGAGGAAGAACAAGAGAAACTAGAAGGGAGAGTTAGATAATGCCAATTTTTAACATTCCTGTTTGGGGGATAGCGAAGGTCTTGGTGCTCATAGCGCTTGGCCTTTATATTGTTATTTCAGGGGTGATAATAAGGCAGGTCCAACTAATGATCGACACACTTGAAGTGGGTTTGGAGATGCAAGTTAAAGCTGTTGCAATAATTCACTTTGTCCTGGCCCTTATTGTTTTTCTAATTGCCCTTATTATTCTTTAAAAAGTGAGCGAGTTTAGTATTTCTTCTGCGAAATTGACAGGTAACCCTGGCGCCTCAGGGTGGTCCCAAATTCATGATTTTTCTCCACCTGAAGTTGAAAAACTAACTTCAAGAGGGCGACTCTTTGCTGTAATAGCTGTAAAAGGGGATGAGGGGGAAGAGGAAGTTGAGACTCTCAACACCGGTCGCGAGATACTGGCAAGGCTTCACGAGGAGTATTTCGGAAAAACAGATGTAACTGTTTTCAATGGCCTTAAAAGGGCGCTTGAAATTGTTTATAAAGAATTTTCTGGTAACTTAGAAGGGCTTGAAGTTGGGGCCTGTGTTCTTTTGGGTGATACGGTTTACTCTTCTGCTTGCGGAGGCGCAGAGGCGCTCGTCTTTAGGGGCGGAATGGTGGCACCGATTCTTAAAAGCACAAGAGATGGAGTTATTGCAGCTTCCGGTCATCCGAAAACTGGTGACTTTCTTCTCCTCTTGACCTCTCCGTTTGCAAAGTCTGTTAGTGACGTAAAACTAAAGGAGACTCTTAAAGGTGCAACCCCTGAAAGGGCGGTGGAAGAATTCGCCCCCCTTGTGCATGCAAAAGACGACGCCGGTGGAGCTGCGGCGGTTGTTTTGCAGTTTGGCGAAAAAGAAGAGCCCGTGGCGGTTATTTCTCCAAACACCGAAGGAGTGGAAGAAGAAACAGAAGGGGTGGTTTCCGAGGAGACAGCGGAGGAATTGCCCGAAGTGTCCCAGCCGAAACCACTTACCAAAAGACTTAGCTCGTTTGGAGCAGCTTTTGGGAGGAAACTCCAAGAAAGGAAGCTTTACATTAGAAAAGGCGAAGTCGATGTAGAGGAGTCCAGGAAGAAAAAGACGGCATTTACTGTAGCTGCACTTCTTTTAGGAATTCTAATAGTGAGTATTGTTTTTGGTATTAGACAAAGGGCGGTAAACGAGAGGGTGGCAAGATACGAACCACGACTAATGGAAGCGCAGCACCAGCTAGAAGAGGCAAGAAATCTTTTTTCTTTGAATCCCGAACGGGCAAGGGAGCTTTTTTCCCTTAGTGCACAGACAGTGGACTCTTTAATTGCAGAGGGTGTTGAAGACGAAAGGCTAGAAAGTTTACGGACAGAGATAGAAAAAAGTAGACAAGAAATTTTAGGGGAGTTTGCGCTGGAAACGGAACTGTTTATTGATCTTTCAATTCTTGCCGACGGATTGACCGCGGATGCGCTTATTGCCGATAGTGAATACGCCTATATCTTAGACAAGACAGGAAGAAGAATAGTTGAAATTGCACTAGACACAAAACGCACGGAGGTAATAGCAGGGCCGACACAAATTCAAGACGCCTCAGGCCTGGCATCTTATGCACAAAGAGCGTTTGTTTTGGAAGACGACGGGATTATAGAGGTTATTGACCAGAGAAGGACAGTAATTGAAAACGATTGGGAAGGGGATGTTTTGGTTCACGCATATGCAGGAAACATGTATGTGCTAGACAAGGGGTCATCGGAAATCTTAAGACATGCCGGGAGCGATCTTGCTTTTGGAAATGGAAATAATTGGCTAGCCCCAGGTATTACTCCAGACCTTTCCCGCGTTATTTCCTGGTCAATTGATGGTTCAATCTGGATCTTGACGAGTACAGGCAATATAGAAAAATACACGCTAGGGAATTCTCAACCTCTAGACCTTTCTATCTCACCACCTCTTGAGAACCCAA
>CALEZE010000045.1 GCA_937928235.1 uncultured bacterium
GCTGGAAAGTTAAAACAAGAACTCAAAAGCAAAGGAAAAAACCGCGAGGTTCTAAAAAACAAAACGCTTGCCATGATTTTTGAAAAGCCCTCCCTGCGTACTCGTGTTTCCTTTGAAACCGGTATGACACAACTGGGTGGACACGCAATCTTTTTGGGCCCTAATGACATTCAGATGGGCAAAAGGGAAACGCCTCGAGATGTAGCTAGAAACCTGGAGAGGATGGTTGATATTATTATGGCGCGAGTTTTCGAACACGAAAAATTAGTTGATTTAAGCGAAGGTACAAAAATCCCTGTAATTAATGCACTCTCAGACCTTGAACACCCTTGCCAGGTTTTGGCGGACCTTCTTACAGTTAAGGAACACAAGGGAGAACTTAAAGGACTAAAGCTCGCTTTTGTCGGAGATGCCCAAAATAATGTAACCCATTCTTTAGCACTTATTTGTGATGCTCTTGACATGGAGTTTGCTTGTGCCGCGCCAAAGGGTTACTGGATGAAAGAAGAGATTATAAAGAAGTTAAAAAGAGAGATATTCCAAACGACTGACCCCAAGAAAGCGGTAAAGGACGCAGATGTGGTTGTGACAGATACATGGGTAAGTATGGGGGACGAAAAAGAGAAGAAAAAAAGACTTAAGGTGTTTCCACCCTACCAGGTGAACAAAAAACTAATGGCGTTGGCTCACAAAGACGCGATATTTATGCACTGTCTCCCTGCCTATAGGGGGTACGAGGTGACGGACGAAGTTATAGACGGCCCGCAGTCTGTGGTTTTTGATGAAGCAGAAAACAGGCTTCATGCCCAAAAGGCTTTGATGCTCCACACCTTGCGTATACAATACTAACTACTTATGGCTTTTAAGAAAGGTCTTGTTTCTATTATCACTATTAATTTCAATGGTCTGGGCCACTTGAAAGATCTTCTTCCGTCTCTTAAAAAACAAACTTACAAGAATTTTGAGATGATTGTGGTGGACCATGGCTCAACAGATGGCTCTATAGAATATATCAAGCGCTATCATTCCTGGATAAAGCCTTTGGAAAAAGGAGAAAATCTAGGGTTTGCTAAGGGAAACAATGTTGGAGTAGAAGAAGCAAAAGGGGAATATGTTTTACTTCTGAATGACGACACAATTGTTGAGCCGGACCTTTTGGAAAAACTTGTAGGGGAACTTAAGAAAGACAAAAAACTGGGAGTTGTGCAGCCAAAGATTGTCTTTGCAGATTCTAAAAAACTTCAAAGTGCGGGGACCTTTCTCACAAGCTCAGGGTTTCTTTACCATGTTGGCTATGACAAGAACCCAGATGACGAGAAATATAATAAGCCCTATGAAATTTTCTCTGCCAATGGTAGCTGCATGCTTATAAAGCATGATGTTATAAAAAAAGTTGGGCTTTTTGACGACGACTTTTTTCTCTACTTTGAGGAGACCGACTTTTGCTGGCGAGTCTGGCTTGCGGGTTATACTATTAAATACATTCCAACAACCTCCATTCTCCATAAAGGGGGAAGAACAACCAAAAAACTTCCATCCGGTTTTGTAAACTTTCATTCTTTTAAAAATAGAATAAATGCCATGCTTAAGAATTTGAGCCCAAGAGAAATTCTCAAGATTCTTCCTTTTCACCTTGTACTGACACAGATTGCTGCGATATCCTTCTTGATGAGGGGTGGAGCCAAGGTTGCCTTTTCAACCGAGCGTGGTATATTTTGGAATGTGCTTACTTTTCCAAAAACATTTACTAAACGGAAAAGAGTTCAAGGCAAGATAAGAAAAATTTCAGACGAAATACTTATGAATACCATTAGGAAAAGCGTGCGACCAGTATACTATTACTATTTATTTACAGGTTTAGAGAAATACGAGGATTAAATGGCAAAAAAACCTATTTATATT
>CALEZE010000046.1 GCA_937928235.1 uncultured bacterium
ACTTACTCCCTAGAACCTGTATTGGTCTAGGGTTTTTTAATGGAAAAGCAAAGACCATTGTTCAAAGAGATATTGAATTGGCCAGAAAGTATGTGGCCAATTAGACCCGACTTTTTAGATTCGTATAACAAGGATCTTTTACCCGATGTTGCAAGTTTATCTGCACTTACTTACCCTTGGGAGCTAATGATTCTTCTAAGAAAAACACTTGGAGAAAAGATTAAGGGGAGTAGAATTTCAGAACATGCAACCTTGAAACAATTTTCCTTGGTGGAAGGACCTGTCTGGGTAGAGGACGGAGTTACAATATTTCCTTTTGCTCATATCACAGGCCCGGCATATATTGGTGAAGGTAGTGTTGTAGGGCAGGGTGCTGTGATTAGGGGTGGGGTTTACATCGGTAAAAATTCCGACATTGGTGTTGACTCTGAAGTTGGGCGCAGTATTTTGGCTAATAAATGTTCGCTTCACAACGCTAAAGTTTTAGACAGTCTGGTTTCCAGTGATGTGCACTTTGGGTCTGCAAATACTGCAAATTTCAGATTGGATGGCAAAAACATCACTTCGTATGTAAGCGGGGAAAAGGTCGACACAGGCCTTCGCAAACTTGGTGCAATATTTGGTGAGGGACACTCATTTATTGGGATGAACGCCTCGACGAATCCGGGGGTAAAAATCGGGGCGAGGTGTTATGTTTACCCAGGAGCAAGTGTCAGCGAAGATGTGCCGGGCAACTCGCGGTTAGTTGTTAAGCAACAGCAACAAATATCACTAAGAAATGAGTAAAGAGCAGAGACGACTTCTTATGATAGATACACACCCAGATGACGAAGCAGTCTTTTGGGGTGGAACAATTGCCAAGTACTCATCTTTGGGAGTCGAAGTTCACTTACTTGTTTTAACCAATGGTGAAAGCGGGAGAGTTGCCGTGACTCAAAATGAACGGGGTGTGGTTGGTGTTCGTGTTGCTGATAACAAAGAGAAGGAATGGTTAAGTGAAAAGAGAAAAGTCGAACTATTGAAATCAGCCAGTATTCTTGGAGTGAAGGAGGAGAATATAAATTTTCTTGGACTCAAGGACGGGAACTTTGACTTAACTGCAATACCAGTAGTAACAGAGAAACTTAAAAAGATAGATCCACATGTTGTTATAAGTTTTAATGAGGCAGGTACTACTAGATTTTCAAACCCCGACCATTCACTTTCAGGAATTATTACTTTTAACGCAATCCTTTCATTGTTGGGAGAGGAATATGGGGACTTAACCATTGGCCAAACTACTGAACTTTTTAGGAAACCGACAAGTTCTTTTAGGAAATATTTAACATATACTTTTCCGGATGCGGGGAAGTTGTTGGCTGAATGGGCTGAGCTATCGCTTCCGTCTGATTCACTTACAACCGTCAATATAAGTGAATTTTTAAATATAAAGCGTGAAGCAGCATGGGCACATAAAACACAACAACATCTAATAAAATTTTTTGATGAGTCAGGCTTGATGAAACACCCCGAGACCTATCTGGAACGAATTTACATAGGAAACTCTGCCCGTGGGTCAGATGACATTTTTTTGGGCACAGAAGACGGCGCCAACAACCTTTTAATAAATCACATACTTCTTGGAGAGGAGCACTACAACTCGTCAGACAAAGACTTCTACAAAACAATCTACGAGAGATGTTTGTTGGCTCGAAGTGTGAAATATAAGCTTAGCTTTACTCTTCCACAACCAAAGTTCCTTCTATGTTTTCGTTTGCACTGCTTCTGTAGGTGTATGTTCCAACTTCTTCAGGTGCTGTGAATTCGGACTCTTCACCACTAGGTGTCATAGGACTTTGGAATGAACCGTCGTCTGCAATTATAGAATTGGC
>CALEZE010000047.1 GCA_937928235.1 uncultured bacterium
TCATCTTTTACGGCGCCCTAAAAAAAAATAGAGAAAAACGGTAAAAAACGCACCATCATTGCCGGGGGCACTATTGCAAACCATCACGACGCCATATAGAACCAGGGTTCTTCCAAAAAGGAGGGGTGGAAATAGCATACAAACAGGTTTTTAAACCTAAGCGCTATTTCCACCCCATCCGCATGGATTATATAATATGGATATGCCAAAAACTAAAAACAGCAAATATGTTGATGAGCTCAAAGAACTTCTGAGTATTCCGTCTATTTCAGCTCAAAGTGCTCACAAAAAAGATATGGAAAAGGCTGCGAACTGGTTGATCGACAAACTAAAGTCTCTAAATTTTAAAACTCGAATTATGCCGACTGGTGGTCACCCGGTGGTTTACACAGAGAACCTTGAAGCAGGCAAAAGCAAGCCAACAGTCTTAGTCTATGGTCACTATGATGTTCAAGCGCCAGACCCGTTGGAAGAGTGGCTTTCGGACCCTTTTAAACCGGAGGTCCGAGACGGAAATATTTACGCAAGAGGAGCGGCAGATGACAAGGGGCAACTTTTTACCTGGGTTGCGGCTGTTGAAGAGCTACTACAAAAAAGTGAGCTGCCTGTAAATATTAAGTTTTTTATCGAGGGCGAAGAAGAAATAGGAAGTGCAAACCTAGAAACTTTCGTAAAAAAGAACAAGAAACTCCTAGCTTCCGATATCTGTGTCATTTCGGATAGTCATTCACTAGATAAAACCACGCCAGTTATCACTTACGGATTAAGAGGCCTTGTTTACACAGAAATAAACATTAGAGCATTAGCAAAAGATGTCCACAGCGGCGGTTACGGGGGAAATGTACTTAATCCTGCTAATGTACTTTCTCAGGTTATCGCACAGCTCAAAGATAAAAACCACAAAGTGCTAATTCCTGGATTTTATGAGTCCGTAAGAAAAATCTCGGCCAATGAAAGATCTGTTCTTGAAAAGTTTCCTTTTAGGAAGAAAGAGGTAATGTCTGAAACAGGGGCTAAAGAAGTTGTCGGTGAGAGAGAGTTTTCCGTACAACTAAGGGCTGGTGCCAGACCAACACTTGATGTAAACGGCATGTGGGGAGGTTATACCGGAGAAGGCCCCAAAACAATAATTCCTGCCGAGGCAAGCGCAAAGATTTCAATGAGGCTTGTTCCTAAGCAAGACCCTAAAAAGATCTACCAGGCGTTTAAGGACTATGTACAGTCCCTCTTACCTACCGGGGTTGATTATAAATGCAAACTTTTATCCCTTGATGAACCAATTATTATGGATACGAGCTCGAGATATTTTGAGAAAGCAGAAAATGCATTTAAAAAGACTTTTGGCAAAAAGCCCCTTTATGAACTTTCTGGAGGATCAATTCCTGTAACAGCAATGCTTAAACAAAACCTTAATTTAGATAGTATTCTCATGGGGTATGGACTACCAGATGACGGGCTTCACTCACCAAATGAGAAACTTAGTTTAGAAATGTTCGAGAAGGGCATACAAACTAATGTGAACTTTCTAACTTCGTTATGAGTTCCGACTTCGTCGGGGGATTCGACTTCGTCGTAGAATTTTTGCGCTCGCTTTAGTAAAATAGTGATTCTGGACGGTTAGCTCAGCTGGTTAGAGCGTTCGCTTGACGTGCGAAAGGTCATAGGTTCGAATCCTATACCGTCCACCACGAGGGCCTGTAAGGATTCGCCTTAGCATGCCTTCGTATTTACTTGGGCCTGTAGCTCAGTTGGCTAGAGCGCCTGGCTGGCAGTCAGGAGGTCGGGGGTTCGAGCCCCCCCGGGTCCACAATCTGCCCAAATCGATGAAAGAAAGATACGACGAACAATCCCAAGACCTTTATATCTGGATTACTCCAGACGAGGTAAGTGACACCGAGAATCCTCAAAGTACAACCTTCTACGGCTGGCTTAGATCAGTAAACAAAGACTCCAAAGTTGCTGTCTATTTAAGACGAACCTTTAAAGAAGAGGGCAGAAGTATTGATGTAGAGCAGACTCAAACGACAAACAACGAAGAGCAATGGAACAACTTTACTGTAGCGATAAATGATTATGCCTGGGACTATTTAAAAGAACATCGTTGGGCTCGAGACCGATATGGAATGAGCCAAAAAGTGACAATTCTTATCGGAACTCCTGAAATTGAAGGTCCTGACGCGATGGATCTCAGATAAAGCTTCTGGTTTGATACAATAAGTTATGGAAAAAAGGAAATACTATTTAAACCTTCTAAAGGAAGGGGTAATAAAAGGAATAGGTTGGGCATTTGGCGCAACCATTGGCTTTGCGATTGTATCCACCGTGCTCGTTTTCTTCCTTCGACAAGCAGGAGGGATCCCTTTGGTAGGGGGCTGGATAGCAACCGTTGTAGATTCAACTTTGAACCAGTTGGTCGAGCGCTCCCCAATATTTCCTCAGTAAAGCTTGACCCCGCACCCAACGAGCATGTGTTTTTCCTAATTTAAGGCGACAGGTTTGTAACAAGGACAATTTATTGATTAAGTAAAAATGTTTATATACACCTTGCACTCAAAACACTTAAATTAGATGCTCGTGTGGGTGACGGGGTTGACAACCAAGCCAAAAAAGGATGATAATAACTTAATTGTTGGCGATTGTATGAGACCTAACCAACCTCAAAGCTAACACGCAATTACTAGCGAATAGTAGAAATTAAGCCACCTAATTGGATGGAACCGCGAGGGCTCCGATTGCAAAAGGTGGTTTTTTCGTTTTAAAAGCTATGTCTAATAAAAAACAAGGTAAAATTGCCGACCATAAAGAGATCGGTCAAAATCAAGACCTTTTCCTAATTAGTCAGGAAGTGGGGTCTGGGTTTCCTATTTTTGCGCCTAAAGGACAGTTACTAAGAAGAGAGATCGAGAGTTTTATAACAAAAGAGAAAGAGGCACATGGCTACCAGTTTGTTTGGAGCCCTCATGTTGCGAAAAGCTCTTTGTATAAAAAGTCTGGTCACTGGCAAAAATATGACGCCATGTTTCCTCCAATAGAGCTTGATAAGGACGATTATGTCTTAAAACCCATGAATTGCCCTCATCATTTCCAAATTTATTTAAACAAACCGAGAAGCTACAGAGAACTTCCCATGCGCCTTGCTGAAAACGGCACTGTTTACCGTTATGAAAAGAGCGGAGAGGTAAATGGGCTTTTAAGAGTTCGTTCGCTAACAATTGATGACACTCACATATTTGTGCGCTATGACCAGATTGCGGAGGAACTTGATGTTGTACTTTCTTTAGTTGAAAAAATGTACAAAACATTTGGCTTTGGCAGTTACCGTGCTCAAATTTCAGTTAGAGATACCAAAGACACAAGGAAATACCTAGGAGACGAAAAAGTTTGGCAAAAAGCTGAAAAAGCCTTGATTGACGCCTGTGAGAGGCGGGGCATCAAGTACTCTATTGAGGAAGGCGAGGCTGCTTTTTATGGACCAAAAATAGATGTTATGGTGGAAGACTCCCTCGGTCGCGAGTGGCAACTTTCAACCGCCCAGTTAGACTTTAACCAACCTGAAAACTTTGACATGAATTATGTAAACGAAAATGGCGAAATGGAAAAGCCCGCCATTTTGCATATTGCAATCTTGGGCTCACTAGAAAGGTTTATAGGAATTCTTCTGGAACATCTTGAGGGCAACTTGCCTGTCTGGATTTCGCCTATTCAGGCTAAAATATTGCCGATAACTGATAAAAATCAAAAATACTCAGAGTCGCTTGCAGAGAAACTCAAAGCATCAGGGTTGCGCGCAGAGATAGACGACAGGAGTGAAACTCTTCAATCAAAAATAAGAAACGCACAAATCGAAAAAGTTCCTTATATGCTTATTGTGGGGGACAAAGAGGAAAGTGGGGGGAAAGTTTCTGTTCGGCTAAGAACAGAGGAAGACTTGGGTCAGATGGAAATAGACAAATTCATTGAGCGTGCGGGTAAGGCTATAACAGAAAAGAGTCTCGAGCTTTGAATCTTCGTAACTTTTTGGTAAAATCATTTGCGTAAGTTGAAAAAGAGTAATTGGCGAGTTAACGAGCAAATACGAGCTCCTGAAGTTAGAGTCATCGACGCGGAAGATAAACAGGTAGGTGTCATGTCGCGCGATGAGGCTTTGAAAAAAGCTAAAGAGGCGGAGCTCGATCTTGTTGAAATCGCACCTAAAGCAAAGCCTCCCGTTGTAAAAATTGTTGATTTTGGCAAGTTTGCATATCGGGAAGAGAAGAAGCTTAAGGAACAAAAAAAGAAAACGAAGGCTAGTGACCTAAAAGAAGTAAGGTTCTCGCCTTTTATAGCCGAAAACGACTATAATGTCAGACTGGAACGCATTAAGGAGTTCTTGGCTGACAAAGACAAGGTCAAACTTGTAGTTAAGTTTAAGGGTCGGCAAATGGGAAGCAAGCAGTTTGGTTACAAGCTGTTTGATAAGGTACTAGAAACACTGGGCGACACTGTTTCAGTAGACATGGAGCCAAAATTTTTGGGAAGGCACCTGTCAATGATTATCTCGCCTTTATCAGGAGCAAAGCAGCAAGAGAAAAGTAAAAATGGCAAAAACAAAACTAAAGACTCGTAAATCAGTAGTAAAGCGTTTTAAAATAACCAAGAAAGGCAAGGTTTTAAGGCGCCAGGGTTTCCGTGGACATCTAAATGCCAAAAAGTCAAAGAAAAGAAAAAGAAGGCTCAAAAGAACAGTCGAACTAAACGACTCTTTTGCCAAGAAAGTTAAAAAGCGAATGGGTACAAGAACAAGAGCTAAAAAAGAAAGTAAGAAAAAATAAACATGGCAAGAGTAAAAACAGGTCCTACAAGAAGTAGGAAACACAAAAAAATAAAGAAAGAGGCTAAAGGCTTTAAGCACGCAAGACGCAAAAGAGTCAAAGTTGCGAAAGAAGCCCTACTTCATGCTGGCCAGTATGCCTACATAGGCAGGAAGCTCAAGAAACGAGACTTGAGAGAACTTTGGATTACAAAACTAAATGCAGCTTCTCGAGAGCACGGTCTTTCTTATAGCAAGCTAATTGCTAGCCTCAAAAAGAACGGTGTCGAACTAGACAGGAAAATTCTTGCAGACATTGCAGTTAACGACCCTGAAGGTTTTGAAAAAATTGTTTCCGAGTTAAAAT
>CALEZE010000048.1 GCA_937928235.1 uncultured bacterium
GACAGGGTGAGAGTCAACTACCGAGATGAGATATGGGAAGCCCCCATTCAAAGGTTTAAGGAAATGGGTATCCCCTATCACAGTGAGGGGTATGAGGCACAGTTAGTTCTACCAAGAAGGTGTTGGTACATCTCTAACAACCGTCAATTAAGTTTGTTCGGCGGACACAAATTGAACTTTGAGGAAAGAGTATGAACCACCCAGACCGCCTAAACTGGTTGCAAGAAGAGCGTAACGAATATAGCGAAAAGATAGAGGAGGAACTATGAGTAAAGACAATACAGGCGTAGGGAATAGCGGACACAGGAACTCTGGAAACTTCAACTCTGGAAACTATAACTCTGGAGACTTCAACTCTGGAGACTATAACTCTGGAGACTATAACTCTGGAGACTATAACTCTGGAAACTTCAACTCTGGACACAGGAACTCTGGAGACTATCAGGTGGGGGTATTCAACACCATAGAACCAGACAAAATAATGGTTTTCGACAAGTGGCTCGACATGAAACCGAGTGAGTTTTACGACAAATACAATACCTATATGGGCATACCGCTAAATAGGTGGATATACGAAGAAGATATGACCAAAAGAGAAAAGAAAGAAGTAGATGGCTGGAAAGAGATGGGTGGCTACCTAAAAACCCTGCCCTACAAAGAAGCTTGTCAAATATGGTGGAAAGAAAATCCCGACGAACATCAACGCTTCTTAGGCCTACCACACTTTGACCCTGAGATATTTGAAGAAATAACTGGCATAGATGTCAACAAGCCCGAAGAGGAAATTGAAATAGATGGCAAAAAGTTTAGCAAGCAAACCATAAAGAACGCATTAAAGGAGTATGTAGAATGAAAACTTACATCATAAAATCACAAAAAGATTTAGACAAACATAAAGACGAGTATGGCTATAAAATAGATGGTCATGCTGAGTTTGAGTATTCGGCGGAGTTTACTGGTCGGCTATATGTTGAGGGGTGTTTGTCTATCGAAGCTGGTTGGTCTATCGAAGCTGGTGGGTATATCGAAGCTGGTTGGTCTATCGAAGCTGGTTGGTCTATCGAAGCTGGTTGGTATATCGAAGCTGG
>CALEZE010000049.1 GCA_937928235.1 uncultured bacterium
TGAAGAAAAAGATAGACACTTTTCTTGGGTCGAAGAAAGTGGTGTCAGAGCAATCTTGTCAGTAGCTGAAGAACAACCCAATGTAATTGAGTATTGCCTCTCTTTAAGTGGACCTGAAGGAGAAACTCGCGAAAAGATGATCACAGAGTTCCAGAAAGTTTTTGGTAACGGGGTCGAAACATTTGATTGGAAGTCGGTTTCCTACCAAGGCGTTGTCTCCCGGGACATGTATGTTTGGACGGCGCTAAAAGTTTAAACACTTTTATCGAACTCAACAGGCTCCCTTTGTGATGTGGAACTGTGTAGTATAATCGTCGCGTGCATGAAACCATTCTCAATACTCCTCTAGGAGTCAGGCAACTGTCTCAAGAAATAATAAAAGAGTCCACCGAACTGCTAGTCATCAACAGCGTTGTTTTGGAAAGAGAACTGAAAAGAGACTTAGAAAGTTATCGTAATTCTTTCTCAAATATTCCTACACTTTTCGGGCAAGAAAATTTGGAGTTAAACACCGAATTAGGGCTGTGGCTGTTTTTTAACAGTGTCAATTTTTGTTTCAAAGACTCTGAAAAAGGTCTCGAGTACAAATTCGCGACCAAAGCTGGTGGAGTTGTTCCTCGCTCAACTGGTCTAGTTTTCGCAATGATGGAATCAGGAATTGACTGGGGGGACTTTGAAAGGGTCTCGAGGCTAAGCAGTGAAGAATGGGCAAACCTAGCTCAACTGGGAGAAAATAACTCTCTTTATCTTGGAAGAGAACGGGCAGTAAGAATTGCAGGACTTGCGAGTTTTCTAATAGCCCACGGAAGCAAAAACCCTACTGATTTCCTAGAACTCACCGGCTTTGATACACAACCTTTGCTAAACGCTCTTGGCAACAGCGGATACTTTAAAGATAGGTTTATGAAAAGGCAACAACTCGCCATCCACAACTTGAACCAAGTGTTAGTGGCAAGGGGCAGTGGCCAAATAGCAAATATAGATACTCTAACCGTGATGGCCGACTATAGAATTCCGCAACTTCTTTACAACAGTGGAGTAGTTGAGCTGTCAAAAAGGTTGGAAGCCAGACTCCTCAGTCAAGAGCCTTTGCTTGAAAACAGTGAAGAGGAACTTGCTCTTAGAGCCTCAGCTGTCGTAGCAGGAAAAAGACTTTCTCAAAAGATGAAGCTTCCAGAAAGTGAAATAGATGGCCTCCTGTGGGGATTAACCAAAAAAAAGGAAAAAAACGGAGACCTCCCGATTCCTCATATGTTGGTTGCCACCGATAGATACTGATAATCAACCAGCCGCTTGCTGTGACCCAAAGTTACTTTATTTCGAACAAGCAACTAGTGGAGTTTCTTGAAACAATGAAGTATCTGAAAAGCCTAGGGAACTTTCAGTATCAGTAGTGATAAGATAACCCCATGGATACCAACAAGGTTGTTGCTGAGCTTCAGCATAAATACCCTGGTAAGAAAATTATTAAGTTACCAGAAGATAGCCCGACTGAAATTCTTTGCGAGTATGAACCTACTGAAAACCATCCAGAGTGGAGTGAAGCCATCTCAGTTCTAGACAAATCTGTGCCCCACTACCATAAGGTTTTGACTGAAACATACGAGATACAAAAAGGTGGCTTAGTAGTTTACAAAGGAAAGGAAAAGTTGAGGTTAAAGGAAGGTGATACTCTTGTCATAGAACCTGGGGTAATTCACTGGGCTGAAGGAAGCGAAACATGGATAAAGGTTTCATCTAATCCTGGTTGGGCCCCAGAGGACCATATTATTCAGAAAACAAACAAGGCAAGAGAGAATAACCCTTAAATACGGCCTTTGTGGCGTAAAAAATGCTAACAACAAGAATCATCTTTCGATGACCAGGGGTTAAAACGCTTGTTGTTAGACTTTTCCCTGCTATTTAAGAGAGTGTGTTTGCTTGGATTGGATTATTCGATATCTTGTGCTGCTTGTGTTTCTTTTATGCTGTATCCCTCCCATATCCACAGTTCCTGATTCCAGCGGTCACCACCCAAGTCTACTCCTGCCTGATTTAGAGCACATGCAAAATAGCTCATTATCAAAACAAAAAGTAGCACTACACCCACA
>CALEZE010000050.1 GCA_937928235.1 uncultured bacterium
GTGGAAGGTTTCTTACAAGGAACGGTTCCCTTACATCGTCTGGCCTGAAGCTTGATAAATACCCAACATTTTGCAGGTAAGCTGCAACTACATATTGTCCCAAAGCACCCTTTGCCTGGTACCAAACAAAAGTGACGGCAATAGGAAGAAGGTATCCAGAAGCAAGAATGAGTGTGTTTTTGGCTAACTTTTTAATGTTCTTGAGATTCAAACCTCCAACCACCAGCCATAAAAAGATTATTGCTGGAATATCGAACGCGGCGGGGACTTTAAACAGCGTGGAAACTGACAACAAGGAGCCAGCCAGGAACACCTTTTTAGCCTCAAGTTTTTTATCAATTAGAAGTAAGAATGCAAGTATGGTGGGGCCAATCATAAAAAGCTCGGCGTTTGCAATATTTCCTTCTAAAAGAGGTATTGTTGTAAGTATTCCAAAAACAATTGTAGAAATTTGGTGCAACCTTTCTTTCTTTGGGGAGAAAGCCGTGGCAAATTTCCAAAAAACTACAGTCGTCACAAGCATCCAAAAGGCGAGAATCACTCTAAAAACAACCAAACTACCGGAAAGTGCTGCAGTGAGGTAAAGGAGAGGTGGTTTGTTGTCGTGAATATCTAGGTACAAGGTGTCACCCTGTCTGACAGCCTCTCCCAAAGACAGATAAATCATCTCGTCTCCGTAATAATAGGGTTCAAAAAAAGAAGGAACGCGGAGAATAAAAAGAACCGTCAATAATATTAAAAGCCACCTTGGCAAGTCTGGTAAACGGAGCTTATCACCAACTTTGTGCAGGAAGTCAACAACACCCCTCATATATTGAGTTTATCACAAGCAGCAGACATGGGGTTTGTCTAAAACAGAGCTTTGAGATGTGCCCAGTTAATTTACAGGCAACTTGGGGGCCTTTTCGAATGCTGATATAATTGACCGATGGCTAGAGTTTTAATAACAGGTGGAGCTGGGTTTGTGGGTAGCCACCTTTCAGATTCGCTTCTTAAGATTGGTCACGAGGTAGTGGTGGTTGATAATTTTGCTACTGGAAGCCTAGAAAACCTTAAGGAATCACAAAAAGAAAAAAATTTTAAGTTTATTGAGGCAGACATTATCAAAGGTGTTCCTGACATGGAGCCTTGTGACTACATATTCCACCTAGCCTCCCCAGCCTCCCCCGCCGATTTTTCAAAAATTCCTGAGGAAATAGCTCTAACAAACTCAGTAGGAGCGATCAATGTGCTTGAGCTAGCCAGAGAAACAGGTGCGAAAGTTTTGATGGCTTCCACTAGTGAAGTTTATGGAGATCCGCTTGAGCACCCCCAGAAAGAAACCTACTGGGGTAATGTGAATTCTTTTGGGCCGCGGGCGTGCTACGACGAAAGCAAGCGATTTGCGGAAACAATGAGTTATATCTATCTAACAAAACACGATTTAGACATTAGACTCGTGAGAATTTTCAACACATATGGGCCGAGGATGCGGCCAGATGACGGTCGGGCAATTTCAAACTTTGTAAACCAGGCAATTAAAGAAGAGCCGATTACTATCTACGGCGACGGAAAACAAACCAGATCATTTTGTTATGTGAGCGACATGGTGCAAGGAATAGGCAGAGCCATGTTTTCGGAAAGGACAAAAGGAGAAGTCTTTAACCTTGGCAATCCAGACGAGTACTCCATGTTGGAACTGGTGGAAAAAATAAAAGAAATTACTAATTCCAATTCGGAGGTTGTGTTTAAAGAATCCCCGAAGGATGATCCCAAGAGACGAAGGCCAGACATAACAAAGGCCAAAAATGTTCTTGAATGGAAACCAGAGGTTGGTTTAGAAGAGGGCCTAAGAAAAACAGCTTCTTTTTATAGAAACCTAAACTAAACCTTTTCAGTGACTTTATATTCCTTTGCGCCCCTTACGACCTCGAAATCACTGATGGAGAACCAAGCGAGGTAAGAGTCTGGATATAAAGTTATAACTTACACTTTTTCAGTAACTTTATATTCTAAATAACGACCCATCATCAGCCTTGTGTGTGCATCAAGGCCTGGAAGCGCTACGAAAATAAAACCGGCAATGGGCATTAAGAAAAATTCCAATGGGGAAAGAAATGCTCTAAGGGCAGAAACATGCTCTGGTCTTTTCGGTTTATAAATTCGGTCCAGCGCAAGCATCACAAGGAGGAAAATCAAGGCAACGGTAAGGATAATTGATGACAATCTAGGAATGGTGTAGCCAAGGGCCGTTCTTCCAAACCTTGGATTTACAAGAATTGGTAACTGAAGCCCAACAGTAATGATGAACCAGTGAACTGGCCATAAAAAGTGCGATTGTAAAAGGTAAAGAAGCCTCATTGTTTTTTCCCCGAAAGGAATACCGGGGGTTAAAAGATAATTTTTAATTACCCAAGGATCATCGGAAACGCCCCAGGCCCAACGCTTCCTTTGGTTGTACATTGCCTTGATTGTTTTCCAGTACCCATCGGCCTCAGGTGCGTTTGCGTAAACTGGTAGGTAGTTGGGTTCTACCTCAACCCCCCCGCGTTTTTTGTAGAAGGCTTTGAAAAATATTCCCCAGTCTTCTGGGATTTTGTCTGCGTCCCAATAGTCAACCTCATGTAGAAGTTTAAATGATAAGGAATAATTTGCCGTACTTATGAGCCTGTCTTTTCTGGGTAGCTGTGACAGATTAAAGATAGATCCAAGGGTGTCCGTTACTCTAACTAGGGCGGGAACACGCCAGATGTTGTTATAGAAAAGAACTGCGGGCTGCCAAAATTGTTTATATCTGTCTGGATGGTCCAAGAATTTATAAGTTAATGCAGCAAAATGGTTGGGGTGAAAGACATGGTCTGCATCACAACTGGTTGCAACTGCGTATTCGTATTCAACCTTTTTTTTGTCAATCAGATTTTTTTTGGCCCACACAGCCGCATAGCGCTCATTGCTTGCTTTTCCTGGTACTTCGCCGGGCAATAGTTCATGAACTGTGATGTATAAGTTTTGAAAGGTCTTGCCAAATTTTTTCCTCAAAGCCTTCACTTTTTTGTCCCTCTCTTCCTTTGCTTCGGTTTTTTCCATAGCAAGAACCACAAAAAGTTGTTTTTTAGGTAGTGTTTGGTCGGCGAGCGACTTTAGTGTTCTTTCAAGGATGTATAAGGGTTCTTTGTATGTGGGAACAATTACGATGTGAGCAACTCTTTTCCAGTCGGGAAAAGCTTTTAAGTCTTTGACCCAGTCGAAATTCATTGCGGCCTGGATCCTTAAGTGCGAGACAATTCCCGTTATGGCAATTTGAAGTGACTGGTAGAACCAATATATGTTGTAGCCGAGAACAAAGTAGGCAACTACTGATGGGACAAGGAAAGTGCCCCAATAAGGGAAAAGGATGATATTAAAGGAAACAAGTGCGGGAAGCATTTCCAGGAATCGGTACACAGCTTTTTCGTTTCGGAGGATAAATTTTCTAAACATAATTAATCAAGGCGGGGGAACAAAGGATCGCCAGTTTCAACCTCAGTCCCAGAAAAGCGTTTTTCAATCTCTTTTGCTGTTTTTGGGAGAAAAGGTGAAAGATCAAAGGCGATTTGGCGAATTTCCATAACAACATCTATCAGGTGTTTGCGCTTTCCTTCTGATTTTTCCCACAACTTGTGTCTGTTTATTTTTTTATCTTGTCCCTGGATTCTTTCAAAAAGACTGCTCAAAGCAAGATCGAATCTATATGTTTCCAAGTGTTCCGAAATCTCATGATGGAATTTGAAATCGCTGTCTTTGGGAACTTTTAGATCATATATTTTGCAAAGCTGGGCGACCCTGGCGACAAGGTTTCCCAAACCATTTGCCAAGTCTGCGTTATAAGCTGTTTCAAACTTCTCTTTTGTAAAATCGCTGTCGTCAAACGGGTGTAGTTTTGCAAGGAGGAAATACCTAACTGCATCTGTGCCATACATCTCAACATATTCAAATGGATCAATTACGTTTCCCAAAGATTTTGACATTTTCTGGCCGTCCACTGTTATGAATCCGTGTATGAATATCTGCTTGCTTGTGTGGATTTTTGCTGCCAAAAGCATTGCTTGCCACATCGCTGATTGCTGTCTTAAATTATCGGTTCCTGCCAGTTGTAGAGCGTTCGGAACTTCTTGTGTTCCCCAAAATCTTTTGAATCTTTTCTCGTCATTCGGCCAACCAAGAGTGGAAATGTAGTTGGTGAGTGCGTCAAACCAGACATACATAACATGTTCGCTGTCTCCTGGTACTTCAACTCCCCAAGGCATTTTTTCTTTAAGCCTAGAGATGCTAAAGTCTTGCAGGCCTGCCTCGACGAAGTTTTGTATCTCTTTTAATCTGTTTTGAGGAACAACAAAGTCGGGTGTTTCTTTGTAAAGACTAAGGAGTTTCTCTCTCAGTTTTGAGAAAAGAAAGAAGTAGTTTTCCTCTTCTATAAGTTCTATATCTTGGTTCGGATGGAGGGGACATCTGCCATTAACTAGTTCGGAGTCAGTTTTTTCAAGTTCACAACCCACACAGTACTTGGCTTTGTAAACACCTTTTTTGATAAATCCATTCTTGTCGCATCGCCTCCAAATCTCTTGTGCGGCTTCTTTGTGGTGCTTGTCAGTTGTGCGTATGAAGTTGTCGTAGCTCAAGTTGAGACCCTTCTTAAGCGCATCGAACTCTCGGGCGTATTCGTCCGCATAGTCTTGGGGCTTTTTGTTTTCTTCAAGCGCTTTATCGTAGATTTTTTTCCCATGTTCATCAGTGCCAAAGTTGAAAAACACGTTTTTGCCAAGTGTTCGCTGGTAACGAGCTAAAGTGTCCGCTTGGACGATTTCAAGCGCAAACCCAATGTGGGGTTTTGCGTTTACATAGGGCAATGTCGTTGTAAGGTAAAAATTATTCTTTGACATACTGAAGGTATTGTATCACTCGAGGCTAAACGAAAGTGAAT
>CALEZE010000051.1 GCA_937928235.1 uncultured bacterium
TAAGTACCCGTATTCATTAGCGCGAACGGGGTTTTTTCTACCAAACTCCAAGCATCAAGAGCTGGTTTCTCTTCTGTCTGGAAAGAAAGGGGGTGTTTTTGAGGAAACCACAGGGTCCTAAAACTACCTTCTTCCTCGCTTAAACTCTGGTGAACCTTAAGTAAGCCCTCATCAAAATCCCTAGGTTTGAGAACGCCTCTTAGCTGCCCCACCAGAGCGGGTGAAATGAGAATAAGTATGAATGTGTATATAACCGCTACCGCCCCTTTTACTCTGGAAAGTTTTTCCGCCGTGCTTCCAATAAGAAGTCCCGCAAATAACACCACTGGTATAAAAAACTTAGTAGAATCCCTAAAGGCAGACCCGAGTGGTGCTTCATTCACAAGCCAAGAATAAAAACCTCCCAGTGGTGCCGTTTCACCTTTTGCTAGAAATGCAAAAAGAAGAAGGATCAAAGCCCAAACAAGCTCTTTCCTTTTTGCTTTTACTAATAACCCACCAAAGACAAGAATCGGTACAAGGACAAAATAAAAAGGTGGTGGGTTAACCACACCAAAAATATTTGCGGGCCAGTGTGGCTGGAAGAGAAGAAGTGGATTCAAGATGGAAGTTAAGTTGAGGCTCGACACCGCTGTGCTTATTTCTTTTTGCCCCAAAGATATAAACGGAACTATCCAATAGCTTGAAAGAAGTGTGGCCACAGCCAAAAGCGGAATGAATGAAAAAAGCTTTTTCCACTGATGCCCCCTTGCCAAATACCAGGGTATAAAAACGGCAAAGGCAATTAGTGTTATGCGGGGGTCAAAAACATTAGCAAGGAAAAGAAGGAGTGCTGTTGTAATAAACTTTGCTGTGTCTTGCTTGTTAGTAAACTCGTCAAGTTTTTTCAGAACCAAGGGGAAAAGACCATAGCCCAGAAAAACTCCCGCCTGACCTCCATCGACTAACAAAATGAAGTAGGTATTTAGTGTATACAAAAGGCTTGCAAAAAAAGCTCCAGTCCGCTTTAGTCCCACATGTTTTGCGAAACTGTACGAAATGGTTGCTGTAAGGATAACCGCTGGAATGTAAAAAATTAATTTTGCCAAAACCACATCTCCCAAACTTGTAAGTATATGCAGCAATCCGCGTAACAACATCAAGGGGTAAATCCAAATAATCTTGTTTACTCCTCCAAAGTTATTTTCCCTGTTTACCCAAGCAAGCGGTTTTGCCACAAATTCCTTCAGAGTTTCGGGGTGAAAGTAGTGAGAGTCGCCAAAGGCAAGCGGGCCGTCAAAAAGTAGCGCTCTAAAGACAAAAATGGCGGGAACCAGTATTCCCAAAAAGGGGAGGAATCTAAGAAGCTTATTTTTCATTTTTAACAAGTCCAAAAACCACAGAAATCACTAGAAGAAAATAGGCAGAGTTTCCCACCCTAATCGCAAAGCCTGGATGGCTCATTACAAGCAATACCCCAACACCGAGAATAAGAACAAAAGCCCCAACGAGTCCTAGCCTCATTACCATAACTTCAATTATACTAACTATGCTTATCTTTAGAAAATGAAAAGA
>CALEZE010000052.1 GCA_937928235.1 uncultured bacterium
GGCGCGCCTGAAAAAAGCGAAAGAGAAACTCGAACAAGTTGGTCTTGGGGATAGGTTAAACCATACCTCGACCCAGCTTTCCGGTGGCCAACAACAAAGGGTCGCGATTGCCAGGGCCTTGGTAAATAGCCCGGATATTGTTTTCGCAGATGAACCAACTGGAAACTTAGATTCAGAGTCCGGGGCAGAAATAATGAAGCTTTTGAGAGACCTAAATAAGGCCGGTAACACCATTATTTTGGTTACACACGAACCGGATATCGCAAAGGGCACAAAAAGAACAATTGAGCTAAAGGATGGGCAGATCCTAAAAGACACTAAAAACAGGACAAAATGAGTGGTTATAACGAAATATTGAGGCTGGCCCTTAGTAGTATTTGGAGAAACAAAACAAGATCGGTTTTAACTATGCTGGGAGTTGTGATAGGTGTTGCTTCGGTAATACTCCTGGTTTCTCTGGGCCAGGGGTTGCAGAAGTTTATTACAGATTCCTTTGAGGACTTGGGTACTAATGTTGTGGTCATTCTTCCTGGTCAGGTAGACCTGGAGCAGGGTATCCAAGGCCCACCCAATTTTGCTGGGAGCAAGTTTACTTTAAGGCATGTCACAGAAATTAATAATCTAGGTGGTCCCATAGACTCGGCAGCGGCAAGCATAGAGTTGCCCGCAGCAGTTAGTTATAAAGGTGAGTCAAAGTACACCACAATAGCAGGAATCTCTTCAGAATACGGCAGTATCAGAAATCTGGCGGTGTCGAAGGGTCGAAACATAACAAGATCTGATGTGGATTTGGAGCGAAAGGTCGTTATCTTGGGCGAAGGAATGGTGCGAGATCGTTTTGGAGCGACTAATCCATTGGGTAAAGAAATCACACGGGGAGAAGAAAAGTTAACAGTGGTTGGAGTATTGGAGGAGATTGGCGGAGGGAATTTTCGGTTTGATATAAACAACTTTGTAGCGATACCAATTACTACAAGTCAAAGGATTTTTGGCGATGATAGTATCCAGCTGATAACTGCAAAAGCGAGCTCAAAGGAAGATATTCCTCACGCAATTACAGTTCTTAAGAATTACATGTCTACACAACTTGAGGAGGAGGAGTATTCGGTAGTTGATCAAGGGTCCTTGGTATCCACAATAAACAACATATTAGGGGTAATTACTACGGCGCTTGGTGGAATTGCAGCAATATCTTTAGTGGTTGGAGGGGTTGGGATTATGAACATAATGCTGGTTTCTGTTACAGAAAGAACAAGGGAAATTGGTCTAAGAAAGGCTGTGGGAGCCAAGCCGCAAAACATACTGGTGCAGTTTTTAATAGAGGCCACTGTTTTGTCGGGAGTGGGTGGCTTGATAGGAATATTGATTGGAGCAGGGGGAGCTTTGATTTTGGGCAAGTTTTTGGTTGAAACTTCCGTTAGTTTTTGGAGTGTTGCACTTGCTTTTGGGGTGTCAGCTGCAGTTGGAATTATTTTTGGTGTGGCACCAGCTTTAAGGGCTTCAAAACTAGACCCCATTGATGCCCTGAGATATGAGTAGCGATTGCGGTAGTTGGCAAAACATTGGATGAATCCTTTCTCAGAACACGCAAAGAGTTAAACTTCAATATTTGGTGATTTAGAGACCGGACAACGCCTTCTTGATCTAGAGAGCGGTTTGTTCAATAATCCAAGTATTGTGCCCGAAAATCTACGCACTAAACGACTTAGGAAACTAATAGAACCCAGTCCCCATGTATCTACTGAGGCAGTAAGATTAGCTAGGAGTTTCGCGACGGCTTCTGTTAGGCGAACCGTTGATTTGGGTGTAGGTGGGCTACGAGCAATTGTCTTAAAAGTTCCGTCTCTCGAGAAAGATGGGTTTAGAATGTACATAAACAATTCAACGGACCCGGAAGTTGACAGCAGCACAAAGTATCAAATATTTCAAGTTCCTACAAAAGGGCAACTCGATGCTGTTAAGTTGACATCAACCTACCCTTCGAATTTCGCGCCTGTCAAAATGAGGGATCACGACTATTATGCATACAAACTGGGCGAAGACGGCGAGATGCTTAACGATAATCAAATTACTGCGGAACTTCTTAATAGTCTTCCCGGGGTTGTTCTAGCAGTGAAATAATGCATTTTAATAAATAGCAAACCAAGACGGTGGCTAGTAGCAGTGGTAAAATACCCTGATGAAACCCAGAACTTACTCCAGCGAGGCAGTCGTGCTTGCGCGCAGGAATTACGGTGAGGCAGACAGGATTGTTGTTCTTTACTCCAAAGACTATGGAAAAGTATCTGTAATTGCCAAGGGGGTAAGGCGTACCAAAAGTAAAAAATCAAGCTCCGTAGAGGTGTTTAGCAGGATCAAGTTTTCAGCAGCACGAGGCAAGAATTTAGATATTCTTACCGAAACTGAAATTCTGGATTCATATGCTGCAACCCGAAAAGATTTAAAAAAAGTCTCTGTCGCCTACTTCCTGATGGAGACGGTTGGCAGGCTTACACGAGAGGACGAGCCAAACATAAAATATTATTCTGATGTTCTTGAGAACTTGAGAACTTTGGCTAGTTCTAAGAGTTTAAGAAAACTAAGAGAGCAGTTTGTCTATGATTCGTTAGTTGAGCTAGGTTTTTGGCCCAAAGGCAAGAAGATGGAAAATGTTGATAAGGTACTGGAGGAGGTCTCCGAAAGGCAATCTAATTCAGCGCGTGTTGGTAAAAAGATGTTAGCATAAGGAAGATGAAGATATTGGGAATATCTGGAAGTTTAAGGAAAAATTCATTCAACACCGCGCTCTTGCGAGCTGCGCAAGAATTGGTGGCTCCGGGAACGGAGCTTGAGATTTATGTCCCAGACAAACTACCTTTGTTTAGTCAGGATGTTGAGAAAGATCTCCCACAAGCAGTCATAGACTACAAAAGAAAGGTAGAGGAAGCGGATGCGATTATCTTTGCCACACCGGAACACAATCACACAATCCCTGCTGTTCTTAAAAACGCAATAGAGTGGGGATCCCGCCCCGAAGGACAAAGCTCCTGGTACGGAAAGACGATTGGGATAATGGGTGTCTCAAGTGGGATGATTGCAACCGCCAGGGCTCAAATGCACTTAAGAGAAGTTGTTTTTGCCCTTAAAGCAAAAGTGATTGGTGAAAGGTTAGAGATCTTAGTCGCTAAAGGCCAAGATAAATTTGACGAAAACGGCAAGCTCGTGCACGAATACACAATAACAAAGATCAAAGAACTTCTAGGCGCTCTCGAGAAGGAAGTGAAATAGTCGTAAGG
>CALEZE010000053.1 GCA_937928235.1 uncultured bacterium
CTCACGAGGCACTTGAGCTTAGAGACAAAGAAAACCCAAGGTTTAAAGGCAAGGGGGTCCAGAAAGCTGTTGACAATGTAAATAAAGTTCTAGGCCCTGCACTTGTTGGAATGGACCCAGCTCAGCAATTTGACATAGACAACAAGCTTATTCAAATGGACGGGACTGAGAATAAGGGGAACCTTGGTGCTAATGCAATTCTCGCTGTCTCTGAAGTTGTTACAAAGGCTGGAGCTGTTGCTGCCGGTAAAAGCCTGTTTTTGTGGGTATCTGAACTTGCCAAAACTGTAGGGCTTACGGTGAACCTTAAAATGCCTGTTCCACTGTTTAACATGATAAATGGTGGTCTTCATGGTGCAGGTAACTTGGATTTTCAAGAGTTTTTGGTTATCCCCGCCTCCTCGAAGACTTTTAAAGAAGGGTTCACTTCTGCTGTGGAGATTTACATGACTGTTGGAGAAAATCTTGCAAGGAGGGGTGCTATTCATTCTGTTGGCGACGAAGGTGGTTTTGCTCCAAATCTTTTTACCAATGCCGACGCCCTAGAGGTATTTGTAGAATCTATAAAACAAACCAACTATTCACTTGGAAGGGATGTCTTTTTAGGGCTAGATGTTGCTGCCAACTCGTTTTTTAAGGATAACGCTTATCAAATCAAGGATGCTCAACAGCCACTTTCTGAAGATCAGCTTATTGAATATTACAAAAACTTGAATAACCAATACAGGCTGGCCATCTTGGAAGACCCGCTCGCTGAAGATTCCTGGGGTGGTTGGAAAAAGCTAACACAAGCACTTGGTTCTCAAGTCTCAATTGTCGGAGACGATTTGGTGGTTACGAATCTTAAAAGATTAGAAAGGGCTATAAAGGAAGGTGCCGCAAATGCCGTACTAGTGAAGCCGAACCAGATCGGAACGGTTTCCGAAACAATTCAAGTCGTTAAAATGGCAAGAGACGCTGGGTGGAGAGTCGTTGCTTCACACAGATCAGGTGAAACTAATGACTCCTTTATTGCGGATTTCGCGGTTGGTGTGGGAGCAGACTATGCAAAATTTGGAGCACCCGCCAGGGGTGAAAGGGTTGCTAAATATAACAGATTGTCCAATATAGAAATAGAAATCTCGAGACTTCAGCAATGACGGAGGCAACTAGAGGACCGGTAGTTCTAGCTGTCTTGGACGGTTGGGGCATAGCTACAAAGGGTGCAAGTAACGCCATTTCTCAAGCTAACTTGCCAAACATGAGTAAGTTTTACGCTTCATACCCACAAGCACAACTTTCGGCTTCCGGTGAATCCGTAGGCTTACCTCGCGGAGAATCTGGCAACACTGAGACGGGACATCTCAACCTTGGCGCTGGAAGAATAGTTTACCAAGACTTGGCCAGGATCAATCTTGCAAGAGCAGAAGACACCTTTTTCAAAAGCACTT
>CALEZE010000054.1 GCA_937928235.1 uncultured bacterium
TCTTGTGTTTTCTGGTAGCGAAAATATTGACCTAAGTGAGGAGGAACAAGAGAACTGGGAGGATTTAAATGAACGAGTTGCCACAATGAGCGGTCTTACCAGGAAAGACTGGGGAAGTGTTCCGGTTTACGAAACGGTTGACCCTAAGCCCAAAATTTTCGGCACAGATAGGCTTCTCGTTGTTGTGGGTAGCGCAAAGGGTTTGGGGGCGTTGCTTGAAAACTCGGCCATGGTTTTTGCCGAGTCGGGGGACTTTGATGTTCGTGATCTTGAAAAATATCCACCCGAGTCAATTGCTGTTGTTTTTAATGTTAAAAGGGTGGAGGATTTGGCCTTCAGCTATTTACAAGAAACTTTTCTTGGGACAAGTGAGGCGGTAAACAATGAGTGGGCAAACTACAAAAGCGAAGAATATCTTGATTGGAAATACCAACTCCTTATTAGGGATTTAGCGGTAGATGGTTTTGACTATGGAAAAGGGGTTTCCTTCTCCACAAACAAGGGAGAGAAAATGGTTTTTGACCTTGATTCCAAATCACCAGGTGAATACATATTGGCAGTAAGGGGAATGCAGGGGGAGAATGCCGGGTTTTCAGTGGAAGTGGGTGGCCGGAGTGTTGAGATGCCGCTTCCTACAGAAGACTTTGAATGGGTTTGGTCTGAAGTGGAACTTGAAGGGGAGGTTGGGGAGCTAGCCATAACCAACAACTCTGGAGTTGTAGCTATTAACACCTTAACTTTGATTCCCAAGGAGGAGTGGGAGGAGGCCCAGGAATTT
Source organism: uncultured bacterium (assembly GCA_937928235.1). Lineage (GTDB taxonomy): Bacteria > Patescibacteriota > Microgenomatia > UBA8517 > UBA8517 > CALEZE01. Next base: position 779 of record CALEZE010000054.1, read on the forward strand.
GCAGATACACTTGTAAGCCCGACGGGTGTTTTGGGTCTTAGAGGTGCTCTTGATTGGGGTAGCAAATGGCGCGAGGTTGATTACCAAATGATTAGCCCTGTGGAGTACAAAGTAACGAATGATCTGCCCGGCTGGCTTGTTTTTACAGATAGCTATCATGCTGACTGGAGATTGGGCGGGAAGTCACCAGTTTCGCTTTATTCAATGGTAAACGGCTTTTATTCGGAACCCGGAGAGTCAACCCTTGTGTTTGAAGGTCAGAAAAGGGTAGACCATGCTCTCACAATTTCACTTGTTACACTTGCTCTTTTGGTGGGAGGGCTCTTTATAAATAAATGGAAAAAGTAACTCAAAAGGTAAAAAGATTAGCTCTTTCGGCTACCGCCAAGGACACATATATTCTTTTTACGGGAAATGTTGCGTCTGCTTTTCTTGGTTTTGTTTTTACCCTACTTTTGGCAAGAGCCCTTTCCGTTGAAGAGTTTGGCATTTTTTCTGCAGCGACGAATTTAATCGTAATCATTGCCTCGCTTACTGACATTGGTATTTCCTCTGCCATTATTAATTTTATTTCCTCCTTTGTTTCAAGCGGGAAGGAGGCAAAGGCGAGGGAGTTTCTAAAGGCGGCGTTTAATTTGAGAATTGCAACTATCCTTTTAATTTCAGCCGCCGTATTTCTTTTTGCACCAAAATTCGCAGAAGGCCTACTTGCAACTGACGACCGTGTGGTTGCCTACTGGGTTGCAATCATTCCAGTTGCTTTGGTTTTTTGGTTTGTACTTCCTTATGCATTGCAAGGCTATCGAAAGTTTAAGGAGTCGGTAGCCGTTGACTTATCACTTGGGATTCCAAGAATTGTTATTGCTTACGCTGTTTTTGTTTTGTATGGCCTAACCGTCACGAGCGCATTGGCGGTTTATGCCTTGAGTGCGTTGTTCCCGATTGTCGTGGGACTAAGGCTGTTGGGGACGAAGTTTTTAAAAGCTCGCCCGGACAAGACGGTTTACAAATCGCTCCTAAAGTTTTCGGGCTGGTTGGGGGTAAACAGGATTGTTTCATCTATTTCCGGAAGACTTGATGTCACCATGCTTGCGGCTCTTGCCGGGGCGTCTGCTACAGGACTTTATTCAATCCCATCCAAATTGGCAGCATTTATCGTTGTCTTAAATTCTAGTTTTTCTTCTGTTCTTGCTCCGCGATTTGCATCTTTTGGAAACAAGGGAGAGGAGCGAAAGTATATTCTCAAAGCAAGCGTTGGTGTCATTCCCATAATTGGGGCTGTTATCTTGTGGATAGCTTTTGCTGAACCATTTATTCTATTTTTGTTTGGGCAAAAGTATGCATCTTCCGTTGGAGTTTTCAAAGCACTTGCAGCCGCCATGATCCCGTTTCTTTTGACAGCACCCTCGGTCACCGCAATTGTTTATGCGCTTAAGAAACCAGTTTTTATTGGACTATTTTCGTTTTTCCAACTAGCCGCAATATTCTTGCTGAACTATGTTTTTATACCTACTTACGGACCCTACGGCCCCACACTTGTTTTTGGGATAGTTAACACCATACTAATGCTTTATTCGTGGGCAATTATCTTTTATTACTACTGGATTAAGAAATGAAAATAACAGCACACTGTTTGGCAAAAAACGAGGCGAGGTTTATTTGGTATTCATTAATGTCTGTCATAAACCATGTCGACAGAATCAGGGTTTGGGATATGGGAAGCACAGATGAGACACCCTTAATCATTGAAGAAGTTGCAAAGACAAAGGAAGCGAAGAAACTGGAGCTTTTTGATTTTAGAAAACTAGGAGACAAAGATTTTGACGAGGAGGAACTAAGACAAACCATGTTGGAGCTTGATGCGGTCGAAGACAAGTTTGTTGCGGCAAAACACAAAATGCTTGAAGAGACGCGCGCAGACTGGTTTTTGGTTGTTGATGCAGATGAAATTTGGTGGGAGGACTCGATAAAGAAAGTGGTGGAAAAAATAAGGACTGAAGGAGACAAATATGACTCTGTAGTCGTTCCTACAACAAACCTTGTGGGGGACATGTTTCACTACCAGGAGGAAAAAGCTGGAAGGTATCACCTTGCGGGGCGGGTGGGGCACTATAACTTAAGGGCAGTTAATAGAAAAATTCCGGGGTTACACGCCAGGGGGCGGCATGGTACCTTTGCCTGGGTTGATGGCAATGGCAAGAAGATTGAGTCAAGGAATCAAAAACGAATTTGCTACCTCGACGCACCATACTTACACACGACCCACCTCGCAAGGTCTGGCTCTAGAGCTAAGGACGGAGAAGTCATTAAGAGAAAAAGAAAGCTAAAGTACGAACTTGGTATTCCTTTTCCAAAAGATCAATATTTTCCTGAAGTGTTTTTTAGAAATAAGCCAGAGATTGTTCTATCCCCGTGGGAAACACTAGGCAACGACTACAAGGCCGTAGCCTTTTTGGAAACACCGATGAGAAAGTTATACAGAAGAACATTGTTGCCACTCAAAAAGCATGGATATTAACTACAAGAATTACCACAGGGACGAATCTTACAAGAAGCTTGAGAAAATGTTTAGAAACATTTTTGCCAAAAGAATGGAGTTAATTGGGAGATACTTGAGGTACAAGAAAGAGGGCCGAGTTTTGGACATTGGTGCTTCAACTGGAGTGTTTCTGGATCTTTTTAAAGAGAGTGGCTGGGAAACATGGGGAGTTGAGCCGAGCAAAGGTGGAGATGTCGCAAAAAAGAAGGGCCATAGAATGCTGACGAGTACTTTTGAGAATGCGAAACTGCCCAAAAATAATTTTGACTTGGTTATTTTGAACCACACTCTGGAGCACATGGACAAGCCTGAAGCGATTCTTAAGAAAGTTTATGAAATTCTCAAAAAAGATGGCCTGGTTTTTGTGGATGTTCCAAACGCAGGGGGTATGGGAGCAAGTTTATTGGGCGAAAAGTGGCCCCACAGGCTTCCAGATGAACACAAACACCAGTTTACAAAGAAGTCTTTAGGTAAAATCTTCGGAAGCGCCGGCTTTAAGGTTTTACATTGGGAAAGTAGGTCCGGCATTTTTGAATATAAAAACCCACTTTTGGAGCTTGGGAGAAAAAGGTTTATTTTAGATATTCTCACTTTGCCATATTCGCTACTTGCTACGGCTTTGAATGCGGGAGACAGCATGAGTTTTATTGCCAAAAAATGAAAAAGCACTACACGATTTTATTTTTTTTACTTGGGTTACACCTTTTCTTTTTAGTTAACCTGAGGTTTACAGCTTGGCCAGAAATGTTTGCTTTTCCATATATAAAGAACCACGAGTATTTGCTTTATAAAGACATGCTTCATATGTACCCGCCACTTTTGACTCTTGCCCTCTCATATTTTTTCAAGTTTTTTGGACACTCCCTCATTCTTCTGAAGGCCTTTTCCTGGCTTTTGATACTTTCTACCAACTTACTTATTTATTTCGTAACCAGAGAAGTAGTAGACAAGAACGCAGCGCTAATTGCCTCGGCATTCTTCGTTTTGACTCAACCTTTTTTAGAGGGAAACACCCTGTGGTTTGAATTCTTGGTCGCACCCTTTGTTCTATTGGGGCTATTCTTTCTTTTAAAGAGTAGAAAGGCGGTAAAAACAAAAAATATTTTTCTAGCGGGGTTTTTTCTTGCTTTGGCATTTACCACAAAGCAAGCAGCTGCGGTGTTTTTCGCAATACCCATTGTTTACCTAATTTTTAAGAAAGACTTAAAGTCCCTATGGAGATATTTATTTGGTGGACTGATTGTGTTCGGGGCACTTTTTGTGCGCCTTTTGCAGGAGAAGCAAGTTTCAGATTTTTGGTTTTGGGTGTTTGAGTACCCAGGAAAACACTGGATGAAGTTTCCGGGGAATATTGAATTTCCCAACTCGCAAGCTCTCTTGACAATAGGTCTAATCCTATTACCTACCATAATGTTGGCTGCAAAACGAAAGCTGTTTGGTAAAAACTTCCTTCTTGTAGCCACCTTTTTACTGGCCTCACTGCTTCTTGCTTATCCCAGATTTTCTTTCTTTAGGCTTCAACCAGTTCTTGCGCTTTCCGCTGTTTCCGCCGGATATGTTTGGAGTAAAGTGAAGCTTTCAAAGGAGCAGGTTTTCTTTTATGCCTTTTTTGTCTTTGCCTTAGTAGCTTTGCCGATACTTGGGGACAATTGGGGCAAGGAAGCTCGGTTTTATACTTTAAAAGATGTGCAGCTGGCTGAGGCAATAACCAATTTGACTAACAAAGATGACAAAATATATTTGCAAGGAATTCACTCTGGAGTTTATGAGATGGCAGGAAGAATCCCACCCAAGCCTTGGGTGGACAATCATCCTTGGTATTTTGCAGCTCCAGGGGTAGCCGAGTGGGTGCTTGAAGGCTGGGGGGAAGACCCACCATCTTATATTTTTGCGAAAGAGCCAAGCCATTCGGAAAAAATAAATGCTTTTATTGAAGAAAATTATGAAGAATCAGGGAGTTTGGACGATAATATAGCCATATGGCAAATAAAAAATTAAAAATAGCCTTTTTAAATAAGTACCAGGGTGAAGTTGCGAGGGGCGCAGAAACTTTTGTTGAAGAGGTAGGAAAACGACTCTCAAAGAAACACCAGGTGGATATTGTCTCTAATATCAATTATTTTAAGCTTCTGCGTTCAAAATACGACATAATTGTTCCGACAAACGGAAGATTTCAAGTTTTTATTACGAGAATCATTTCTTGGCTGAGTGGTGCCAGAATGATTGTTTCGGGTCAGTCTGGAGCAGGGCTAGATGACCGCCTAAACCTCTATGCCTTTCCAGATGTGTTTGTTGCGTTAAGCAGCTACCAGAGAAGCTGGGCTAAGAAGATTAACCCTTTCGTTGCTACTGACAAAATTCCCAACGGGGTCGATCTTGCCAAGTTTTCCCAAAAAATAAGTAAAAGAGCTGCCAATTCTAAAGCGGTTTTGGCAGTGGGTGCCTTCACAAAAGAGAAAAGACATGAGCTAACTATCAAGGCTGTTTCGAAGCTTTCTGGTGTGAAGCTTATTGTTTTGGGTGGTGGAGGCAATCAGCGTGAGAAAATTGAGAAACTGGGTAATGAATTACTTGGTAGAGAAAGGTTTCAAACAGATTCTGTACCATTTAAAGACATACCCAAATTTTACGAACTTGCCGATCTGTTTGTTTTCCCAACAGTTCCGTGGGAGAGTTTTGGGATAGTTTTAACAGAAGCCATGGCAAGTGGTTTACCAGTGGTTGCGACAGATGACCCAATTAGGCGCGAAATTGTAGGCAACGCCGGTATTTTGGTTGACCCAACGGACACAGATGCCTATGCCAATGCACTCGAAAAAGCGCTAAATACCAAATGGGGAGACAAACCAAGGAAACAAGCCGAGAAATTCTCGTGGGATAAAATTGCTAAAGAGTACGAAAAATTATTTCTTAAACTAGCGAATGAGTAAACCAAGGCTTTCGGTAACAATAATCACCCTCAACGAGGAGGGGAGTATTGCACGGGCTATAAAGTCGGTGCAGAAGCTGGCCGATGAAGTGGTCGTTGTGGATTCGGGAAGCGCCGACAAAACAGTTCAGGTAGCCAAAAAATTGGGCGCAAAAGTGTACACAAGAGAGTTTCCTGGCAACTTTGCGGATCAAAAAAACTATGCAGCAGAAAAAACCACCGGAGATTGGATACTCTCACTTGATGCGGATGAGGTGGCGGAAGAGGAACTTGTAAAAGAAATAAATGAAGCTATTGAGCGCGACGATTTCGATGCCTACTTAGTTCCTAGAAAGAATTACATTTTGGGTAAGTTTATTAAGTACACCAGGTGGCAGCCGGAACTTGATAGGCATGTTTGGCTTTGGAAACGGGGAACGGGTGAGTGGGGAGGCAAAGTTCACGAAGAGTTTGTCAGCAAGGGCAAGGTTGGCAAGCTAAAGGCGGCGAAAAGGCATTACCAGTACGAGACGGTCTCGGAGTTTTTTGAAATGATAAACAGCTATTCTAGCTTAGAGGCGGAAAAGAGGTTAAAGGAGGGGGCCACTTTAAATTATTTCAGGCTTTTTTTTGAGCCGCTTTACAACTTTTCGGTGCGTTACTTTTACCGCCTTGGGTTTTTAGATGGTTGGCGAGGATTTATACTTTCGTACCTTATGGCCATTTATCACTTTACAATTTGGATAAAAATTTGGGAGGCAAAAAAGTGATTTGGGCAATACTAGCTATAGCTTTTTTCTTGAGATTAATATCCCTTAATCAGAGCTTGTGGTTAGACGAAGCAACGAGCGCCCTTGTCGCACGAGATTTTGGAGTGGGCGAGGTGTTTACCCGCTTTATAGCAAATGACTTCCACCCTCCTCTGTACTATGTCTTACTGAACTTGTGGGAAAACGCTTTTGGCTCGGGTGAAGTGATCCTTCGTTTGTTTAGCGTAATTGCTGGACTGGGAAGTATTTACCTGACCTACTTAATTGCTAAAGAGCTATTCGCCAAGCGTGTCGGTTATTTGGCAGCCGCCTTTTTGGCCACTTCTGGTTTGCATGTTTATTACTCCCAGGAAGCGAGGGCATATATGCTTTCCACATTTTTAGTTACAGCACTTATTTATTTATTTTTAAAACTGATGAAGGGTGGCAACTGGAAATATTGGGCACTTTTTTCGGTTACCCTAGTTATAAACAGTTTTGTTGATTATCTTCCAAACTTAATATTGCCTGTGTTTTGGATTTATGCACTTATTGCAAAAAAAGACAAAGCTTGGTGGAAGAGGTTTTTGTTAGCACATCTCCCATTGGTTGTTGCTTGGTTTTTGTGGATGCCAATTTTTAGTTGGCAACTTGTTGGTGGCCTTGGAGTTAAAACCAGCGCTCCTGGTTGGTGGAAGATCTTGGGCAGGACAAACTTTAAAGAGCTTCTTTTAGTACCAACCAAATTTGTGTTGGGACGAATCAGTTTTTACAACAAAGCCTTATATGCTGTTGTCGCAGGAGGAGTGTTGTTTGCCTACCTTGCCTTAATTATTGGCACACTGCACTCGACTTTAAAGAAAAAGGGATATCAATTAATTATTTTGTGGCTACTTATTCCTGTTTTGTTGGCCGCCGCTTTAGGTTTTTGGGTTTCCGTATTTTCTTATTTTAGGCTTATCTTTGTACTTCCAGCACTTTTTATCCTCTTAGCGGCGGCAATTTCAAAGTTAGACAAGAAACTTTTCGTTCCCGCCGTAGCTTTGGTATTTTTGGTGAATATTATTTCTACTGGAGCTTATTTATCTAACGAAAGATTCCATCGAGAGGATTGGCGTGGGTTCACAGAGTTTGTGGAAAAAGATTCGGGAGATAACTACATAGTCCTTTTCGTTGCGGATTCAAACATGGAAGCTTACAAATATTATGACAACAGTGCTAACATTGCAGGACCAGACGCCTTAGATGGCAGTCACGAGACAATTTATCTGATGCGATACCTGAAGGATGTTTTTGATCCTGAAGACCGCTTGAGAAGCGAGATAGAAAATTTGGGGTTTGAGAAACAAAGCGAACACGATTTTAATGGAATTGTAGTATGGAAATATGAAAATACTAATTGATATATCCCAAATAGTTCACGGAACGGGTGTCTCGACATATACCAAGAAACTTGTTGAGAATCTTTTGGGGCTGGATACAGAGAACGAATATGCACTTTTTGGTGGTTCTTTGAGGAAACTTACAGAATTAAAAAAGTTTACAAAGTCACTGGAGGGGAAATTTGAAGAAAGACTTATACCGCTACCTCCGGGCGTCATGGAGCTCCTTTGGAACAGATTGCACACATTCCCCATTGATTGGTTGGCTGGGAAAACTGATGTTTTCCACTCTTCAGATTGGACAGAGCCCCCAAGTTCCGCTTTCAAAGTAACTTTTGTTCACGACATTGCGCCTCTTAAGTTTCCCAAACTAACACATCCCAAAGTTGTAGCTGTTCACCAAAGGAAGCTTGCATGGGCGAAGAAAGAGGTAGACAGAGTCATGGTCCCAAGCGAGGCGACTGCAGAAGATTTGGTAGGTATGGGTATTGATAAGAAAAAAATAAGAATAGTTCCAGAAGCTTCGGCAACGAAGAAGTCGACAAAAGCCAAAGTTGAAAAAATCAAAAGTAAATTTAAAATTCCTAACGAGTACATTTTGGCTGTAGGGGTTCATCCAAGAAAAAATACAGAAAAGACAATTGAGGCATTCGAAAAAGTTAAACCAGGGGAGGACTTGAAACTTGTTGTTGCCGGTGAGCACTTTATGGAGGTGGAGGAAAGGCGGGGAGTAAGATTTGTGGGACATGTGGGAGATGAGGATCTTTCAGCACTCTATACTGGGGCGGCGGCGCTTGTTTATCCGTCTCTCCATGAAGGATTTGGGATACCAGTTTTGGATGCAATGAGCGTGGGAACACCAGTTGTTACATCTAATATTTCAAGTATGCCGGAAGTGGCGGGTGATGCAGCTGTCCTTGTTGACCCGACCGATACCGATTCAATAGCGGAGGGAATTGAGGTTGCACTTAGACAAAAGAAAACACTAGCCAAAAAAGGCAAAATTCAAGCCGCCAAATTCTCTTGGGAGAAAACAGCCAAAAGAACACTGGAAGTTTATAAGGAGGCAAAATAAATATGCTTATTGGAATAGACGGAAACGAAGCAAACACAAAAAACCGCGTAGGCGTGAATGTGTATGCTTTTGATCTATTTTGGTCTATTTATCGATTGGAAAAAAAGAGGCAAAAATCAGATAATCCTATAAAGTACACAATATATCTCAAGAGTAATCCTTTGCCGGACATGCCGAAGGAAACTAGTTTTTGGAAATACAAGATATTGCCTGCCAGAAAACTATGGATTTTAACTAGGCTGATGCCGCATCTCTGGTTCACAAAAGATAGGCCAGATGTCTTTTTTACGCCTAGCCACTATTTGCCACCCCTTGCGCCCATGCCAAAGATATGCTCAATTATGGACCTCGGATACCTCGAATTTTCGGGCCAATTTAATAAATATGACTATTGGCAGTTAAAGCTTTGGAGTGCTATTTCAATTTCAGTATCAAAACGGATCATTACGATATCTGAAAGCTCAAAAAGGGATATTGTACGACACTACCCGTCCGCTACAGGCAAGATCTCTGTTACATACCCGGCCTATGACCGTAAGAAGTTTAAGAAAGACATTTCCTTAAAGGATGTGCGACAGATCCTCGCGAAGTACTCTATAACACAGGACTATGTACTATTTTTAAGCACACTCAAGCCTAGTAAGAATGTGGAAGGGCTTCTCGAGGCCTTTTATGAGCTTAGAAAGGCATTTGGGAAGGAGTTTAAGCAACAGTTAGTAATTGCAGGAAAACGCGGTTGGCTTTACCAGCCGATTTTTGAGAAAGCGAAAAATCTAGGCCTTGGAAGGTCCGTAGTTTTTACAGGGTTTGTAGACGAAGAAGACAAACCGGCTTTAATAGCTGGCGCCAAATTATTTGTGCTCCCATCGCACTGGGAGGGGTTTGGTTTGGATCCTCTATATGCCATGGCAGTCGGCACTCCAGTTGTTGTCTCCAACAAAGGAAGCTTGCCGGAAGTTGTTGGCGATGCAGGCCTTTTGGTTGATCCAGATAACGCCAAAGATATCTCTAAGAAAATGGAAAGTGTTCTCAGTACGGGTAAGGATGAGTATAATAGACTAGTCGAGAAAGGTTTTAGACAAGCCGCTAAGTTTTCTTGGGAAGAAACAGCAAAAGAAACACTAGGGGTTTTACAAAAGGCAGCAAAGTAACTTTTATATAAACATGATTCGCGATAAACAGGGCAGGAAACTAACCGTAGGTCAAGTAATTAAGAAGGGTTTCAATCGTGTATACAATTATTTTCTTGATCTTGAGCTAATGCTTCTTAGGTGGGTTGGCCATGTACCTTTCCATTCCGTAAGGCGATTCTTCTACAGTTTAGCTGGTATAAAAATGGGAAGAAGTTCCGCAATACACATGTGGGCTAATTTTTTTCAGCCCAAAAATATTTCCATTGGTGAAGATACAATTGTTGGGGATCATGCGTTTTTGGACGGAAGGGCGACTCTTACTATTGGTAATCATGTAGACATTGCTTCATCCGTCATGATCTACAATTCAGAACACGATCTGGAGAGTGAAGACTTTGGAGCGAGAGAGGAAGTCGTAGAGATTGGAGATTATGTTTTTGTTGGCCCTAGGGCAATAATTCTTCCTGGTGTAAAAATCGGCAAGGGAGCGGTTGTCGCGGCCGGGGCAGTTGTTTCAAAAGATGTTGACGACTTCGCTATTGTTGGTGGCGTTCCTGCCAAGGTCATTGGTGAGCGAAAAAACAAAAACCCCAAGTATGTTTTAGGGAGGGCGAGGCTCTTTCAGTAGCAATGATGAAGCGGATATTTGGTGCTATCTATATTTTGGCTAGTGTTTTATTTTTGTGGTATTTGGTATTGCCCAGCCCTGATTTTCCCGAGCCGCCACAAGACGCTCTACAATCCCAAGAACCAGGTGACTCAGAAGATTTGCTGGTGAGAAGGGCGTATTTTACGGACCTAACAAGAGAGGAAGTGCTTCTTCACTACCAGGAACAACTATCTAGGGGGTCAGTATTTTCGAAAATGACATATCGGTTAAACTACCCACCCGAAGAGGCATCAACAATAATAAGAGACCAAACAAGAAGCACATTTTTAGAAGAAATCGTTCACCCCTTTCGTGAGTCGTTTTATGTAAATGGTTTTAAGGCAGAGCATCCAGCGGATACCATTTTAATTGAAGACAAGGTTTGGAATCAGAAGGTGACTGTGAAGTATGTGCAAAGTAGTGCGATCACGAGGTTGGCTGTTGCTGTTTTTGCGCTGGTTTTAGTTTGGGTTGTAATATCAAACTGGAGACAGTTGTTTTTGAGCCTAGTTATGAAAGAAAATGGGAAAAAATAAAAAGTCGGGAAAAATTGATATTTCAGTTGTCATTATATCTTCTAAAAAGGATTTTCTTACCGATTGTCTGAAAACTTTGTTCCCGGCGCTTTCCGGTCTAAAAAGCGAAGTGATACTAGTCGACAACGCCTCGAAGGAAGAAATCGGTAAGGATATAAAGAAAGATTTCCCAGAGGTAAAGGTAATAAGGAGAGAGGAAAACGGCGGATTTGGTGAGAATAACAACATGGGAATGAGAGTTGCCAAGGGACGATATGTTCTTCTTTTAAACGACGACACCAAGCTTATTCAAAAAAACATTCTTAAAGAAATGGTTGAGTGGATGGACGAAAATCCCAAAGTGGGGGTTTCGAGTTGTGCTTTACTTAATCCTGACAGAAAAACTTACCAAGGCTCTGGTGGGTATTTCCCAACACTTCCCCGTGTTTTTGCATGGATGACTTTCTTGGACGATATACCCGGCTTGGATAAGCTGATTAAGCCATACCACCCCTTACATGGTTGGTCTCCCTTCTATAAAGGAGAAGATTATTTCAAAAGTCCCCACAAACAAGATTGGGTCACGGGGGCCTTTTATTTAATGCGAAAGAAGGCAATGGATGAAGTTGGGCTTTTTGACGAAGACTTTTTCTTGTATGTCGAAGAGGTGGAGTTGTCCTACCGCTTTGCCAAAGCAGGCTGGGAAACATGGTATTTACCAAAGTGGAAAATAGTTCACTACGGGCAAGTGACAACCGGTAGCCAGTCCGCAATGATTAATGAGATGAAAAACCTGAAATTGTTTTACAAAAAACATTACCCAAAGTGGCAGCTTCCATTGTTGGTCGCGCTTCTTAAACTTGGCGCTCTCTTTAGAATTTTTGTTCACGGCATAAGAAAGGGTGCCGAGCCGGTGAAAATCTATGCAA
>CALEZE010000055.1 GCA_937928235.1 uncultured bacterium
TACAACCCAGGCGGTGTTTAGAAACTTTTCTAGTTTAGATTGCTCCTGAATTAAAAAAACATTTATTCCCGTTTCTGTCACAATCTCTAAGAAAGAAAGTGCCAAAGAAGCAATCCCAAAAAGACCAAATTGTTCAGGTAAAAGAACTCTTGCAAGAACTGCAATCTTAATAAAAGCAAGCCCCCTAGTTGAAGCCCTTAGCGCCCCCATCCAAGAAACGCCCCTTATGGTGTCTTTCAAATAACCCACAAGCCTATTTTACTCTAAACCTAAGGAAACTTAAGAAGGCAGATATTATTGCAACATCAGTAGTAAATTGATAAAGGACACCCCAAAACGCAGTTTTTGGGTCATTAAACGCTAGATACACTTTTCTGTAAGCCCAAGCCAAATACACTAATAAACCAATAATTAGCAATATCAAAAGGGTAGAAGAGACAAAAACACCGTAAACCAACAGAATCAAACCCAAGAGGTATCTAAGAACTACTAAACTAGCCTTGATATTGTGCGACGCATACTTTTTAGTGGGGTGTACCCACACACCTGTTGCAATATCCCCTTTTGCATACTTTTTAATTTTTTCGTAAAACTCTTTTGTTGAAATAGGTACTCTCCACTCTACCCTAGCGTCTTTCACGCGTGCAAACCTAGCACCAGCTTTAATTGCCCGCACATTGAAAAGAGTGTCCTCTGCTGTATCTTTTAATTTTTCAGGAAACCCCCCTACCCTACTCCAAATCTCCTTAGTAAAAGCCATTGATCTGGTAGAGGGCAAAAATTCTGGGCCAAAATCTTGAGGCCTTGTGCCTAGAAAAAAGCTAGCTGCCTTTTCCTTTGCGTCAAGAGCAACCATGTCATAAAGTCCAGCCACCACATCCACCCTTGCTTCTTCAAATGGTCGGGTAAGTCTCTCCATCCAGTTCTTGTCTGCCACACAACCAGCGTCTGTCATAGCAATGATCTCGTTTTTGGCAACTTCAACTCCCAAATTCCTTCCCTCAGCTCTCCCACCTTTCGCCTTTAGTAATTTCAATCTTCTTTCCTTTTTCTGGAAATGTTTAATAATTTCAAGAGTTTTATCCCTGCTTCCTGCGTCAACCACCACTATTTCGTTAGGTTTTCTTGACTGAAAAAGCAAAGAATTTAAAAGACTCGCAACGCTTTCTTCTTCATTCAAAACAGTCACTACAACGGATATTTTTAGTTTTCCCATAATTTCAAATACTGTCCAGTAAGCTTCTCCCAGGTTTGTTTCCTCGCCCAGTTTGTCCCTCTTGCACTATTCTTGCCGGAAAATCTATAAAAAGGCGACATCTTCCAGTAATCTTCTTGTAACGGGTTTGTCCAACCTACCTCAAGCTTGCAACCAAAGGAAAGTGCCTCCGTTGCACTTAAGTAGCCAGAGGCAAAACAAATCTCAGCCTTTTTAAGAAACTCATCTGGACTTCTAAAACCCGTAACCTTCCCATATCTCATGCAAACTTCTCTCAATTCGCCATCTCCCACAAAAACCACTTCTGCTATGTCCTTTCGTTCCCCTAATTTTTCTAGGAATGCGGGCAAATTGGTCCCCTTGTCCAACCTGCCTAAATATACCGCCAACCCTTTTTCCTTTTTACCCTTTCCTTTGTGTGCTGCACCGTAAGTCACCAAGGAAGGCCTGGTCCCATACCATTTCTTCAAGTAATCTCCGACACAAATATTCCCTTCAGCCACAGTCTCTGAAATTTTTCTAATTATTTTGCTTAAAAAAGTAGGCGGGTATTTTTCGTAACCATGAAAGGTTATAAAAAATCTCCTTCCGAACAAAAGTCTTAAGGGCCATATCCAAATACCAACATCATGAACATGCAGGATGTCGAAGGAAGCAAAAAGTGACTTGTTTTTAATCATCCACAACCAAATTGACAAAAGTCCTATCAATTTTCTTTTTGGATATTCGATATGCAACAAATCTATATTAGAAACGCTAAATTTCCTTACACCCTCAATCTTTGAAGTTAAAACTGTTACTTCATGTCCTCTTTTAACAAGATTCT
>CALEZE010000056.1 GCA_937928235.1 uncultured bacterium
TGGTATGGCCCACGCGGCAGACCTGCCGAGACAACTTGTTCTCTGGGTACTTTCCGGCGCGTTCCCGGCACACCTTTTGAGGTATGTGTGGACTTTCCTGATGCTTGCTATAGGACCACTGGGGGTGTTTTATTTAACTGGCAAACTTTTAGGAGGCAAAAAAGATATTGCTTCAATACTAGCTTCTTTTGCTGCTGGAGCCTTTTATCTTTTTAACCTGGCGACTGTGCAGGTATTCTACATTCCATACGAGGCCTTTGTTTCTTTCTATGGATTTTTACCCTGGCTTCTTTTTTATGTGCTGTCTGTTCTTGAAGGAGAGAGAAGAGCGGCTCTAAAATATTTTGCTGTTTCGCTCATAGCAGCATCAGCCTTCTATGTTCAAACGCTTTTTGTCGTGTATGTTCTTGTTTTGACATTTTTCGTATTGGCAAATCTTTTTAGAAAGAGGAAAGGTGCATTAAAGAGTGGTTTGAAACTTGCTTTCCTGACATTTACAGCAAATGCGTTTTGGCTTCTGCCGGTTATTTATTTCACCGCGACAAACTCCAATGTCTTGATTGATGCTCAGATAAACAGGATTGCTACTCCAGAAACTCAACTTTTCAATGAAGCACGGACAAATCTGGCAGATGTAGCACTTCTTAAAGGGTTTTGGTTTGATTATTACGACTTTGACGGACAAGGGTTTGACTATCTAATGCCAGAGTGGACAAAACACCTTGTGGGAAGATTGGATTATGTTGGCTATGCGCTCTTCGGGGTATCTGTCCTCGGTATTTTGGCTAGTGTTTTTACCAAAGGAAGCAAGTGGAGTTTTGCAGTATTGGCCGGGCTTATTTTTAGTGTTTTTATGCTTTTTGGAGAAAATGGGGCATCGGGTGTCCTTTTTAGTTATGTTTCAGGCAAGCTGCCGCTTTTCTCTCAGGTTTTCAGATCAGTTTTTACAAAAATTTCTGTTCCAGCGGCACTTTTTTATGCAATTGGAATAGGATTTTTTGTTAATCTCTGGCGTGGGAAGCTGTCCTTTAAGGAGATCTTGCCACTTTTTATGGCCGGAACCATTTTCCTCGGTGCGTTGCATTTGGTGAAACCAGCATTTGACGGAAACATGGTTTCTGAAAGAATGAGGCAAGAAATTCCTCAAGAGTATTTTGATGCTTTTTCCTACCTAAACCAAAAAGAAATGGGTAGAGTGGCGGTACTTCCTGCACATACTTTTTGGGGTTGGCATTTCCATGAATGGGGTGGGAATGGCAGTGGTTTTATTTGGTACGGAATAAAACAACCAATTCTAGACCGAGCATTTGATGTCTGGAGTTCTTACAATGAGACTTTCTATAACGAGATTTCTTACGCAATATACTCTGGAAATAGAGAGCTTTTTAGCAATGTTCTGGAGAAGTATCAAATTCGGTATCTTTTCCTTGACGACTCAATTGTAAACGCAGGGGGAAGCGAGAGTGCTTTAGGGAAGGATGCAATCAGGAACTTTCTGGATGACGGACTAGTAGTGTCAGAAAAAAGTTTCGGAGGAGTCTCTATATTTGAAACGCCCTTTGGGAGATCATTCGTTACAACCTCGGAAGAGTATATATTTACCGACTTGGATGGTGTTTTTATCAATCAAGATACTGTTTTTGCCACTTCCAGCGCTTATGTTAAAAACTCGCAAGGGACAGCGTTTCCATTTATAAATTTTGACGAAAGGCAGGCGCCAGAGGTGCGTTTCAAAGATGGATTTGTGGAGCTCGTAACGAGCCCTCTTAATTTCCCAAATGAGAAAGAAATAATCGCCCCTGAAGATTTAACTGTTTCTGTTGATGATTCAAAGCGCCTAACAGCCGCCTTTGAAGGAGCGGCGAACAAGGTGAGTTTAGGGGAAAACCGGCCAGATTACTTTAGAAATTGTGATTTAAAGGAGAAAGGCGGGGTTGAGAAAGAAGTGTTAGATTCTGGTGTTTTGTACAGGGCTAGCGGTGGGGGAATAGCATGCGAATTCTTTGCTTTACCAGAACTTGAGTACGAAAATGGCTACATTTTGAAAATAAAAGGAGAAAATTTGGCCGGTAGGGCGCTAAAAACCTATCTTGTTAACTGGGAAAGTGAAAGGGTGGAGAAGGAAATAATTTTTTCAGAAGGGCTGTTTGAGGAGAATGTGTTTCTTCTTCCGAAGGGGAGAGAAGGAAGTGGATATTCTTTAACCCTGGAAACAAGGTCTTTTGGCAAGGTTTCTTCTGAAAACATAGTTGAAAGTGTTGAGATTGTAGCTTTTCCTTATGACCTTTTGACCCAAGTGCGTTTGGTTCCAAACGAGGAAGAATTGAGGCTTCCTCAGGCCAATGATTTGGTGGTTAAAAATACCCAAAAAGTCGGCACAAGCCACTACATGGTGCAACTAGAGCACAAGAACACAGGATCACAGGGTGGCTTGTTGGTTTTGGGGCAAGGTTATGAGGAAGGGTGGAAGGCATATGCTATGCCAGATTCAGGATATAAGATGTACGATTTAAGAAAGTGGCTTCCTTGGTGGTTCGGTGAAGAACTGGAGCACGAAAAGGTGAACTCTTGGGCGAATGGTTGGATGGTTCCCGAGGGAGCAGAAGAGGTAATCATTGTTTTCTGGCCACAATATTTGGAGTGGGGAGGCTTGTTTTTTATGCTGGCCACGCTTTTTTGGTTGTTTTTAAGGAGAAGTGATTCCTAATTGACAAATTCACTTTCAGGCAGGTAAAATACAGACACTTACCTCAATTAGAGG
>CALEZE010000057.1 GCA_937928235.1 uncultured bacterium
ACCAAAGCCGGTTTGCTGCAACTAAAGGAGCTTGGGTTTACTACAAAACTTACGGTAATCAGAAAATAGAAGTAGTAGCCAAACAAAATGAAAGAAAGGAGTGGATAATCCTTTCTGTTTGGAGCAAGTCTGTCTATGGAGAGTACAAAAAACCGGAGCCGTTTTTAAAATTTCTCTTTAAAAAATTTTTTAAGAAGAATTGAAGACTTGGAGTAGGGCGTTCTGTACATTGTTAAAAACAAGTTCTTCTCCGTCAGGTGATGCATCGACTTCAACAATCCTCCAACCTTCTTGGCTATTGATCGCATTATGTCTTTCCAACAAATTGTTTTCGTAACTCTTGCGCCTACTAGCAATTTTTTCTGGTGTATCGTCCTCCCGACGCCTAATTGACATTCTATCGTCAAGAATTTTTAATGGTGCTTGGAGGTGGATTCCCGTTAAGTGGTAGTCTCTTCCTGCTTTCGCCAGCATCGGGCGGAAGCCCCATACCTCTTCAAGGGTTCTTAGCGCACCGTCCAATACAAAACCGTTTCTTGTATCTTCTTGACTAACTCTGTCAAATAAAATTTGTAATAGTAAGTGGCCAGGAAGATATGTGCCTTTTTTGAACATATCTCTAACTTCGTCTCCCAAAGGTCCTGGATTGTTGTTGCTAACACCACGAAGGAGATCGCTCGTAGCAATATTAGGAATATTTAAAACTTCGGCAAGCCTTATTGCCTGAACCGTTTTGCCTGCACCTTCCGCCCCAATAAAGGCAAAAATGTGTTGGCTAAATTCTATTCTTTCTTTCCCGTTGTCGCGCTCAGCCATACGGGGAAATATTACTCGCTAGCTGACAAAAAGGCAAACAGTTTATCCGAAATAGGTGAGAACTAAGTTCATCAAAAAGACTCTTGATAGTTGACAATAGTGATAGTTATATTATACATTCGGAATATCTAATATGTACTACAAAGTCTTTGAACTGCATGCAGAATTTCTAAAAGCCATGTCTCATCCGAAGAGACTTGAAATATTGCACCTACTAAGAGACCAGGATCTCTCGGTTACCCAAATACAGGAAATGCTAGATTTACCTCAGGCGAACCTAAGTCAGCACTTAATGGTTCTTAAAGATGTTGAGATATTGAGCAGTAGACGCGAAGGCAAAAATATTTACTATAAACTTGCCCACAGAAATTTTATTAAAGCAAGCGATTTGATACGAAAAGTTCTTATAGAGAAACACAAAGACGATGGTACAGCCGACGAGTTTGCTAAAAAAATGTCAGAACTTGTTCCATTAACTTCTGATCCAGTATGTGGAATGAGACTGTCACCAAAAACTGCCTCTTTTGCTAAAAAACATAACGGTCAAGAGTACTATTTCTGTGCTTCAGGCTGTCTAGATAATTTCGAGAAAAGTCCAGAAAGGTATATTAACCATGTTTGAGAAAAAATTCATTGGCCTAATAACACTAGTCTCAACAGTTGTGTTGATTGGAGGAGTATTTTTGCTAAGCAAGGGTAGCGACAACGATCCCTCTTCTCGGGTAACTATGAGTGAGAACGCAAAAGTTACTGTAGAAGAAACCTCGTATGACTGGGGAGAAATTGGTCTTAATGATGGAAAGGTTGAAAAAATATTTACTATAAAAAACGAAGGAACTGAAACTTTAAACTTACTAAATGTTGTTACTTCATGCATGTGCACAACCGCGCAATTGAGCTTAGGCGATAAAAGCTCTCCAGTGTTTGG
This sequence comes from uncultured bacterium, assembly GCA_937928235.1. GTDB lineage: Bacteria > Patescibacteriota > Microgenomatia > UBA8517 > UBA8517 > CALEZE01. The sequence goes on from CALEZE010000057.1 coordinate 1,745, forward strand.
TATGCATCAAAAATCAAACTATGTTATGGAAGTGCCAGCAGGCGAGTCGGCTGAACTAAGGGCGATTTTTGACCCTGCATTTCATGGTCCAAGTGGTGTTGGTCCAATAAATAGGCAAATTACAGTTGCTACAAATGATTCCTCGCGACCAGAACTTAATTTTATGTTGAAAGCAATGGTCAGAAAATAATATGGCAATAAAAAAGAATAGAGTTAAGAATCCCCAAAATATTCTGACTGCAGCCTTGTTGGTTGCACTTGCGTATTTGGTGTTTACGAAAAATTACGACATTTCTATAGCTCCGAAAGGAAATGCTAAACTCACAACAGAAACTGCTACAGAAACACTTAATGCTAACGCACTTGCAAATAAAGTAGCTCCAGATGCAGGTCATACGGTCAACATACGCTGGGGTGATACAGGCATTAAGTTGGTAGAAGCTGGTGGAATTGACCTGGACAGATACAAGGAGAATTACTCTGACCCCCAATATGCAGAACTCCTTGAGTTTTTAACAGAGAATAAAAACGAAGGAATAACCATAACTCCTCAAAATGCTTACTTCTGGGTTAACACTCTTTGGGCTTTAGGTTTAACCCAACAAAGCGATGTTTTAACCAAGGGAATTATGGGGACAGAGTACAGAGAAGATCTTGCAAACTTCGCCTCAACTGGCGGTTGGACACTGGGGAGCCGGGACGCAGTAAGTCTATACTCCAGTTCGACAATCATTCCCCTTACACAGGAACAGCAAGACCTTGTAACCAAGGTTAGCGCGAACATCTATCGTCCCTGTTGCGGAAACCCAACGAGCTTTCCCGACTGCAACCATGGAATGGCTATTTTGGGTCTATTAGAACTGATGGCAAGCCAAGGTGCCACGGAGAAAGAAATGTATGAGGCTTCCCTTGCCTTCAACTCATACTGGTTTACCACGACCTATGTTGACTTGGCTTACTACTTTCAAACAGAAAAGGGTCAGATGTGGGAGGAGGTGGATCCAAAATTGGTTTTGTCTGCAGAGTACAGCAGTGCTCCTGGTTATCAAAATATAAAAAAACAAATCGGCAACATTCCAGGAACTGAAAATGTAGGAGCCAGTTGTAGAGCGTAAGCTATAAACAGAGCTTAAAAACGATGCGTAAGAACAAAAAGTACCTAATTGCAATAGTCGTAGCAGTTTTGATATTGAGTAGCTTCATGTTGTCACGCAGGGGTGTTTCCAACAGTAACTTAGATAGCCAGTATAACTCTGTCGTCAGTAGTGTTAACGCTGTAGAATTTGCAGCTTTAGCTAAGGACGACGATAGTTTCCTACTAGATGTTCATATCCCAGAACAAACACATATTCCAGGAACAGATGCATTTATTCCCTATAACGAAATATCTCAAAATATAAATAAACTTCCTCAAGATAAAAATACCCAAATACTAGTCTACTGCAGGTCTGGGTCTATGAGTAAAGAGGCTGTACTTGAACTTCAAAATCTAGGCTACACCAATGTAGTTGAGTTAGCTGGAGGTATCAACGAATATAAAGAAGCTAATGTGACTGTGGGCATTGCTCCTACTAGTCAGGATTTGGGAACGGTGGTCTATGGCGATGTTGCCAAAACCGAATTTACTTTAACCAACTTTACACCTGCCAAACTGGCAATAGCTCGGGTCTCAACCTCATGCGGTTGCACGAGTGCTGAAGTTGCGAAGAAATCTCTAGAACCCTACGAATCAACGATAGTCTCAGTGTCCTTTGATCCAGCCTTTCATAAAGACGACACAGATATAGGGCAGTTAACCAGGACAATTTACATTGACACGGATAATCCTAACTTCAAGCAAGTTACAGCGTCAATTACGGCAAATGTAATCAGAAAGGCGGGTGAATAGTATGGACCCTAAGACACAAAATCTTATAGTTGGTTTAGTAATTGGAGTTTTGGCAACACTCTTAATCAGTAACTATTCTGTAAATAATCAAAATTATGGAATGATGCGAATGATGGGTATGGGGAGAGGAATTGAGCACATGATGGAGGATGAAGATCATGGGGATGACAACATGATGTCTGCAATGCATGGCGATGAAGGGATGAATACGAACGACATGGTTGAGAAACTTGAAAACCTAACTGGTGACGAGTTTGACCAGGCATTTGTAAAACTTATGATAGAACACCATCAAGGTGCAATAGATATGGCTCATCTCATTTCAGCCAGAAGTCAGCGTGAGGATTTGAGAAAGATGGGTGAAGATATCATCAATGTTCAAAGTACTGAGATAGACATGATGAACGGCTGGCTTAATGAATGGTTTAACTAACTATGTACCAAATATCTCTTATTGCTGCCTATATCGCAGGAATGGTGGCTTTGTTTGCACCATGCTGTGTCTCGTATTTGTTCCCCGCTTACTTGGGTAATATTTTCAAAGAGCGTAAGCAAGTACTTCTGATGACCTTGATTTACTCGCTGGGAATATTTGTAGTGATGATGCCAATTGTGCTCGGCGCAAAAGCTCTCCAATCATTGTTCTTCGAGTTGCATGATCAGACATACTTATTTGGCGGGATTTTTATGCTGATGGTTGCAGCAATTTCCTTTTTAGGAATTAAATTGCCAATGCCACACATTGCTCTGAAACAAGAAGTTGGACAGAAGAATGATGTAGTTTCAACTTTCACCTTGGGTATCTTTTCTGGAATTACGAGTGCTTGTTGCGCCCCTGTTTTAATAGGGGTCGTTGCTCTAAGTTCACTAAGTCCAACTTTAATTCAATCACTGGGGGTTGGAGCATCGTATGTTTTGGGAATGGTGACACCGTTATATCTAGCTTCTCTATTAATACACAAAAAGAACATACTTCAAAAGCCCATTCTTAAAAAAGTCATTACACAGGTAAAAATTGGAGAAAGAGTGTATCCGATCTTTGTATCAAATATTATTGCAACAATTATTTTCGGAGTAACAGGAATATTAATGCTTTGGCTTACTTCGATTGGAAAGCTTGGAATGACTGTTGCCGAAAGTCAAGTGACTAAATCTATCAATAGTGCGGCATTTGGATTATCTGAAATTATAAATAATATACCTGGACTTGATATTGTTTTTGCCGTAGTTGGTGTTTATCTAATGTACAAGTTTGTAAAAAGCATTGTTAGTCCAAGTAGTAAAAATATAGAAGCTAAGGCTGGTAAATACATGTGTCCAATGCACCCAGAGGTTGTGTCAGACAAACCGGGGAAGTGTCCAAAGTGTGGGGGAATGGAGCTTGTTTTAATGAAGGACGGGGATAAGCAGATGGACATGAGCCATGACCACTCTCATCACGATCATGCAAGCATGATGGCAAGCTCTGAAGCAGCAAGTGATTTCTTAAGAAGATTTTTTATAGTGACTGGACTTTTGGTTCCACTGTTTGTTTTTGGAAGGCTGGGACAGCCGATACTCCAATTTATGATGGCCACAGTCATCTTTTATTTCGGGTTGGTTTTTTTGAAGCATGCAAAGATGGAAATCCAGATGAAGAAATACGGCATGATGACTTTGGTCTCTCTTGCCATAACTGCAGGATACTTATTTTCAGCAGCCTCCACTTTTCTATCTTCTCTTGATGTTGAATTCTATATGGAGATATCGACCCTTATTTGGGTTTTACTTTTTGGTCATTACTTAGAGGCAAAAAGTAGCTCAGCTGCAGGAGATGCGTTAAGCGAAGTAGCAAAACTGTTGCCTAAAAAAGCACGACTTATAAATGACAAGGTGGAAAAAGAGGTTGAAATTGAAAGCTTAATAGAGGGAGATATTGTTCGGATATTGGCTGGAGAGAAAGTGCCAGCAGATGGCGAGATTATAAAAGGCTCATCTAATTTTAATGAAGCTCATATCAGCGGTGAAAGTAAGCCCCTGGAAAAATCTAAGGGTGATATGATCGTTGCTGGAAGCATTTGTATAGACGGATCAGTAGATGTAAGACTCTCAAAGGTTGGAGAAAATTCAACCATTGGGCAAATTAAAAAACTTATTTCTGAAGCTGGTAAGACCAAACCTTCAGCCCAGAGACTGGCAGACAAAGCTGCAAGTTGGCTGACTCTTATTGCTGTGTCAGTGGCCTTGTTAACAGTTGTAAT
>CALEZE010000058.1 GCA_937928235.1 uncultured bacterium
AAAGTGCATCTTGCTTTGCAACCACACCATACTTCATAACTTGCAAAAAACTTCCCCCCAAAACCGCTGGCACCGAAAGTATGAAAGAAAACTGTGCAGCCTCACTTCGCGCTATACCTTTCTTGGTAGCAGCAAATATTGTTGCACCTGAGCGAGAAATTCCAGGAACCAAAGCCAACGCCTGAAAAACGCCAGTCCAAACCGCACTTTTAATATCAAGCTTGCTGGATACTTTCCTTGCTTTGTCTGTAAAGAAGTTAAAACCAGCTGTTACAAGCAGTGCAAAACCGACAACTGCTGTACTCGTAAAAAGATTTTCAACAATATCGCTGAAGAAAAAACCCACAACTGCCGCTGGAATGGTGGCCAAAAGAATCAGTTTTAAATAATCCCAGGACAAATTAAAGATTGCCTTTTTGAAATAAAAAACTATTGCCAGAAGTGTTCCAAGGTGCAAAAACACATCAAAAAGAATGCCTGGTTGGTCGAATCCTGGCATAAAATTCTGAGCCAAAACCAGATGCCCGGATGACGACACTGGCAGAAATTCTGTTAACCCCTGCAAAATACCTAAAAATCCAGCCTGAAGGATGTTCATATTTATAACGAATCGGGGTTAACCCGAATTATTTTGTCGTCTCCGGTGGAAACCCCTCCTCTACCGTCTTGATTGCTTGTAGTTAGATATAAAAAGCCATCCGGACCCAAGCGAACTGTCCTTATCCTTCCAAACTCACCAGTAAAGTGTTCTTTTAGTTCTGTCACATTCTCGCCTGCAAGCACGGCTTCATACAAAGTTTCACTGCGAAGGCCTCCAAAAAAGAGGCTACCGTTTAAGTAAGCCGCAGAAGCCGGCGCCCATGTGGTAGTTGCACCCGATTGCAGTTTGGGAGTCTGCATACCACTCGCTGTTTCGTCGCCCTGAATCTCCGGCCAACCGTAATTTTTCCCAGGCTCAATAAGGTTAACTTCGTCAAAACCAGAACTAACACCGGACCTGCCGTGCTCCGTACTCCAAAGACGGCCCTCCCCATCCCAGGCAAGTCCTTGCGGGTTCCTATGTCCCATGGAATAGACGGCAGTTCCAAATGGGTTTCCCTCAGGAATTTCACCATTTTCAGTAATGCGCAAGATTTTACCTGCCAAAGAATCTCTGTCCTGAGCCAAGTTTTCTTGAGTGGCATCGCCGGTTGTTATATATAAGAAGCCGTCCGAGCCAAACTCTATCCTCCCACCGTCGTGGTAAATTGCTCCGGGAATTGCATCAAAGATTACCTCTCTTCCGGAAAGCCTATTTCCGTCAAAAACATACCTCTCCACGCGGTTTTGTGTACCCCCAGAAGCATTTGGGGAAGTCATGTATAAGTAGAGGAAATTGTTCGTTTCAAATTCTGGGTGAAGTGTCATGCCGAGAAGTCCTCCTTCACCAATGTGTCTTACTCCTTCCACTTCAATTTCTGAAATAACCCCGTCTGCCCCAATCTTTACAAGTCTCCCAGGTCTTTCAGTCACCAACATCTCGCCACTTGGTAAAAATGCGATGTCCCAAGGAATGGTAAGGTTTTCAGCAATTACGGAAAC
>CALEZE010000059.1 GCA_937928235.1 uncultured bacterium
GGAGAACCCCTTCGACAAAGACCGTTGGCGGTAAGGGGGGCGACTTATAGACTAATGACACCAATGGGAAGCGCCTTTGTGACAATTAATGAAAGTGAGGATGGCGATCCACTTGAGGTTTTTGTTAATGTAGGGAAAGCGGGGAGTGATGTGACCGCAATGGCGGAGGCCCTCGGGCGCTCAATTTCTGTCGCGCTAAGGTTCAGGGGTGACCTGAGCCCTAAGGAGCGAGCGAAACACATTGCAGAACAGCTTTCTGGTATTGGAGGCAGAAGAGCAGTGGGTTTTGGTCCAAACAAAATACTGTCGTTACCTGATGCCGTTGCCGGGGCAATTAATACACACTTTGGTTTTAAGACTAATGGTAACGGGGTGGGACATGAGACTGAGGAAAAACATGCGAACGGAAAAACGAATGGTAAACTTACTAATGGTAATGGACATGCAAACGGCGTTGAGGCCAAGATGGACTTGGCTGGAGCTGTTATGGTGGCTGCCCCCGGCCTAGCCGGAAACTCCAACCTTGTTGGAGTGGATGACCCCACGATGGCTTCGGCCGAGTCCCTCTCGGCCTCAGCATCTCTTTCCGCAAACGCGGACATATGTCCTTCGTGCGGTGCTGGTGCTCTCGTATACGAAGAGGGCTGCTCCAAATGTCATGCCTGTGGCCACTCCGAGTGCTAAAAAGGAATTGGAAATTCTTGTTTGAAAATTGTAAATTACCCTGACATGGCTGTTTACACAAAAACAGGGGACAAAGGTGAAACCAGCCTTTACGATCCCAAAGACTCTCGCAACAAACGAACATCTAAAGACTCGTGCAATATCGAAGCAATCGGCGCAGTTGACGAACTGGATAGTTTTATCGGTGTTACGCGTTCATTTACCCAAGACAAAGATCTGCAAAAACTTTTAAGAGAAGTTCAAAAGAACTTGCTTACAATTGGTTCAATCCTGGCTGGTTCTAGTCTAAGATTCCATAAAAGCAAAACCACAAAACTGGAAAAAAGAATTGACCAAGCTGAAGCCAAATTGCCGGTACTTAAAAACTTTATTCTTCCTGGCGGCGGTGTTGTCGCCTCCCACCTTCATTATTGTCGCTCGCTTGCGAGAAGGGCAGAAAGAAGGGTGGTGGCACTTTCAAAAGAAAAAGAAATAAAACCACAAGTCTTGATGTATATAAACCGTCTTTCTGACCTTTTCTTTATGCTGGCAAGAGAGCAGAGTGCTTCAAAAGGGGAGAGAGAGACTGTTTGGGTAGGGAAAAAGCGCTAGCTTTTACCTTTACACGCCTCACAATTAACTTCACTACCGCGCATGAGTTTTCCGTGTGGACACAGTTTTTCGTTTTCTTCCTTTTTATCCTCAACTGTTACCAGCCTGTTTCCCAGCGAGGTCGTTGTTGAAGTAGTTCCGTCTGTGTTTTTGATTTCGCATCCACCCCCTGCGCATCCACCTTGCGCTCTGGCTTGTTCGTATAGCAATTGTGCTTCATGATTTGGGTTGTATCCAAGAAGAATAGCCTTTGGCGAATCAGACCACCTTATTTTGTAGACGCCATGGTTTTCTTCCATTTCTTTTCTTTCTTTTTCCTTACGCTTTATAAACGAAAGCATAAGCGCTGTATTTACTATTTCTTTTTCTAATAAATCTACTTTGATTTTATCTGGTTTGTTTGAAATGAGTATTTCGGATGCATTCTTGCTAAAAGTATCGAGAGTCTTTTGTTGGAGGGGAGATAATTCCAACAATCTATGCCTGTTTTCAAGGGTTTCTTGCATTTTTTCTCTTTTTTCCTCACGGTTTCTTTTTTCAAGGAGGGTGTTTTCCGAAAGCAAAAACACGCTCTCTGGAGCAAAGGCAAGCCCGCCCTCAGCTTCAAGGAACACAGGGTGCTCAACAACAGCTTTTATTCGTTCTTTTTTCGAATCTTTTTCCCGGGGAAGAAAAGTTGCACTGGCATTAAAAAGCATGTTTTCGGCCTCTTCTAAGCTGATGTCTGTGACCATGGTGTACGCTTCCAGTTTTCCTGCAGAATTGATTGAATAGGTGTGTATTTGTGTGTTCTCAAAAACTATTTTTTCCCCGTTTTCTGTTTCTAAATCTGACCAGCCTGGAGGGCTAACATCAAAGGCCACCGACCCGGGTGGGGCATTCAGGAGAAACCTCTCAACTTTCTCGCAGGTGCGTTTAACAGCACACTCTCTTTCTTGTGCGTCCACGCTGTTTATCCACAGCGTCTCTTCACCTCTTGGCACAATTCTTTTTTGACCACCAACAGTCTTTATTTCAATATCGATTGGCAAGATCATCATCCTGGCTGCATATTCAAGGTGGTGACCAACGATATTTTTGAGCGAAATCTCTATGGCTCTTTTGGCTGCTACGGTAGGGTCGTCCGTCTCTTCCCCTGTGGATAAAAAGTTTCTATTA
>CALEZE010000060.1 GCA_937928235.1 uncultured bacterium
TAAGAAATGCAGATGAAATAACAAGTATCCTTGCAGATCTCCCCACCGGAGGCATTGCACTTTTTGGTATCGAGTCAGATTCTCCAAGGGTTTACCTCAAAACTGGAGAGGGTGCTTTCCAGGAATATGTCGGCGAGGCAGCTCCTGCAGCGCCAATTGCCGAAGAAGCACCGGCAGCAGAAGCTGGTGAAACTACAGAAGAAGTCGTAGAAGAAACCGCAGAGGAGGCAGCTGATAAGCCTGAAACAATAGCTGAGGTTGAAGAAGCAACTGAGGAAAAGGGTTCGCGAGACCTTGACCCGGCAGAACTAACAGAAGCTCAGCAAAACCTTGATATACCAGCTGGTGTAAATATAGACACCGGAGAATTTAGTGTTAGCCAGTGGATAAAAGACAGTGTTCCTCTCGTCAAAACACCTTCAAAAGAAATCGAAACACTCAAGAAAGAATTCGCAGACGGAAGGATCAATTTTGACGAAATAGAAAAAAGAGTCGCCGCAATGAGCCTCTCCCCCACTTCTAAAGCCAATATACTTGCGGGTTTTGTTCAGTTTGCAGAAAACCCCACCACCACTTCAGTTTGGGAAAGAATCGTAAACCGCATCCGTAATTTCATTGTCAACCTTGACTTTGATAGGTTTATAGACGGGTTCGACTTATTCAAACCCATAAGCCCACTAGATATAGAAAAATTACAACAGCGCCTGCGCGGCACTGCAGAAAGAATTCGGCAGTTAGCCGATCCTGGAGCTGAAACCATAGACGAAACTGCTGACGGAGCAATTGATGAGACTGTAGATGAAGCTGAAGAAGCCGCAGAGGAGATAGATGAGGCCATTGAAGAAACGCCGGCAGAAGAACCAGAAGATACCGCTGTTTCCGCCAGCGACGAGGAGTTTTCTGCCAGCGACGATAACCCCTCCCCCGAAGAAGTACTACTTACTGAACTAGCCGAAAAATACGGACAAGTTGAAGGAAGGGTCGTCGAATTAGCTGCCGAAGCGAGCGATGCAAGAGCAGTGCTTAAAGAGCTCCAAGACAAGAAAGTAGAAGACCAAAGAATAAGGGCAGAAATTGCAAAAATTGACACAACAATCACAAACACCAGGGCTCAGATATCAAGACTAGAAAAAGAAATCGCTGAATACTACCAGGAGCTTGAATCCATTGGTGCAGAAATTGCCGCTATCCAAAGAACCACCAGAACCTCCAGCACTGTAACAAAAGAAGCCCAGCAGGCACGAGCACAAGAAGTTCTTGACCAAATAGTTACCCAACTTGACGAGATTATTGGTCCAGAAATAAGGCAGGTTGCTGCCAGGCTCAGCGTGCAGGCAGGTATGAACGAGGCCGATGCAAGAAAAGAGGTTGCGCAAACCATAAGAGACTTAGTTCAAAACCACCTGGTGCGATCAAGGGCACTGAACCTCTTACAAGAACTACCAGAGTTTGTGAACGATAGCGCAGGGGCCATAGCTTATTCAGAAAACATCGGCGAGCTTGTAAATAGTAACTTCTTCCTAAAAAGACATATGGGCTCCACCCGAATGAAAGTTGTGGAAGAAACTTCAAGTGAAACACGCATCACTTCAATTGGTGACATCCATGGAGATTGGAATGCATTTGTCAGGCTGGCCAGCGGACAAGCAAGGGATGAAGACGGCAACAGAATGAAACCACTCCTAGATAAGAATGGTCGCTGGATAGGCGGGGAAAATGATGTCCTCATGCTCACAGGAGACATTTTCGACCGCTCCCCTGCTGGGGTTTTGAGTTCACAAACTGCAGAAAAAGTGATGCGGTTGCAACAACAAGCAGGCAATCTCCCAGACGGCACACCAAGAATAAAGATTCTTTTGGGCAACCATGATGCTCACGCAATATACGGTTATTGGTTGCTTGATGATTACTTGAAAAAGAATCCCATCAAGGATGTTCAGACTGCTGCTAGAGAAATTGCTGAAATTCTACCCATGCAGCCTGGCATTGAAGCCGATGATTTGTTCTATCTCTATCAAAACCCGGAAATTGTGCAATGGGTACTGACCTGGGACTCCATGGCAATTATTAATGGTGTTCTCTACATGCACAGCGACACCACTCAATACTTAACTTATGGCTCAGACATTAGAACAGTAAATGAAACAGTTAGAGGCTTACTAAACAACAATCGCGGAACTTCAGAACTCTACAATCTTTTGAATAACCTAACCACAAGAAGAGAACTAACTCCAAGCAATGTAGATCTGATGTTAGGGCGATTCGGAGCGCGGCACATAGTTCACGGTCACGACCAAAACATGAATACCAAGGACGATAGGGTGACGAATATAGACGGAGGTCTGTCGGAAAGTTACGCCCGAGGCAAAGGTGTAAACCGAGGCCGCTTCGCGATACAGAGAGTTCGTGGAGAATCAAGGGTCAGGGTGGAGCTCGAAGAATTAAGAGACAAAAGTACACCAATACTGTCTACTCTTCCGCTTTCTGCTGAAGCGCTCGTACTTCAGGAGGCGGACAGTGCAAGTTCAGCAACTTTGACAGAACTAAGAGAACGCCATGCAAGTATTCAAGACCTTATGGTAAGTGCAACAGA
>CALEZE010000061.1 GCA_937928235.1 uncultured bacterium
CGACCACCGTAACCAAGACCGAATATTTCGCTCACTCCCACAGCGTAAGAAGGTTTCTCTCCTAGCTCCTCGAGAATATACGCAATCATCGCTGAAGTTGTGGTTTTGCCTCCCACTCCGCAAACGGCAATAAGTTCTTTTTCCCTAGTAAACTCTGCCAAAGCTTCTGCGTGAGTTAGGATGGGTTTACCTTTTTCTTTGGCAGCTATAACTTCTGGGTTCTTTAGTCCACCATGAGCACCGGTGGTCACCACTAGATCAGCTCCTTCGGGAATGTTATTTTCAGAAAAGCCTTTGTTCCAGTTGATTCCTCTTTCTTTAAGTATTTTGTCTGTAATAAATACTTCCTCAATGTCACTTCCGGTCACATTAATTCCCAGGTCTTGCGCACAAAGAGCAAGAGCAGCAACTCCAACCCCTTTAATACCAACAAAGTGTATATGTGATAGTTCTGTAATGGACTTATCCATGATTTAGGCGAATTTACTTTGCCTATTCAAGCTTTTTGGCAACCGTAGCTTTCCTATGATCGGAGTAGACAAGATTGTCTTCATCCACATTTTCCATAACACAAGTACCAGGACCTATCTTTGCCCCCTTTCCGATAACTACTCCTGGCATTGTTGAAGCGTTTATCCCCACCTTAACTTCATCCCCCATCAAAGCTCCCAAATAGCTGGACTGTGAGGGTACTTTTTCTCCTTTTACGACAACCTCAACATCTTTTCTGTCCACCCTTCTGTTGGCGGTTATGAAACCGGCGCCTATCCTTATAGAGTCCCCCAGAATAGAGTCTCCCACAAACCCGGAGTGTATGTGAGAATTTCTGCCAAACATTGATCTTGTACAATCCGCATACCTTTGAACTTCTGCGCCCTCCTCCAGGGTTGAGTGGTCGCGAACAATTGAGTAAGCTCCTACGACTGCATTTTTACCAATGTAAACTGGGCCCTGTATGAGTGCATAATCAAAAATCCTTGCACCTTCTTCAAGTATCACTTTCCCTTCAACTGTGGCAGTTGGGGCTATTTTTGCACTTTTTGCCTTCCTTTCCGGCAAATTGTCCAACAAATAGTCCCGGATAACAAACAAATCCCAGGAATATTTCAGTGAAGCCACAGGCTCCCTTGCTTCTACAACTCCCACTCCACTTTTCTTCATTAATTCGTCAAGCGCCACTTCAAAGTTGTAGTGAGACTGGGGTGTATTTTTAAGAATCTCTATATACTCTTTGGTCAGCAAGTAAACACCGGCCGATCTTGTATTCGAGGGTTCTTTTCCTTTATCTGGCTTTTCAACTATCCCAACCGCCTTTTTACCGTCGAATTTTAAAATGCCGTACTTCCAAGGCTCATCTGTTTCATCAACCAGTAACTTTGCCCCGGCATCACCCTTTTCCCAAAGAGACTCGAAAACCTGAGGATCAACCATATGGCCAAAGCCCACGGCAAAGCTGTCTGCAAGCATGTCTTCGGCTGCAAGAAGGGCATCTCCCATGCCCAAAGGTTCGTCTTGATATGCAAGTTTAGTTTTTGAATGGTTTTCCTTAATATACTGCTTAATTTCAGTGTCATCACTTGCAACAACTACGACAATATCTTTAACCCCAATCTTTTCTAAGCCTTCTAATGTCCAGCCAATAAGCGGCTTTCCACAAACATAGTGCATTGTCTTGTGGGTTTTTTTGGCAAATGGGTGAAACCGAGAAGAGGCACCTGCTGCGAGTATTATTACTTGTTTATCCATTTTGCTTTTTATATTTTACAGCTTTTTCAATGACTTTGTGTTCCGACCAAGGAAGTTCCTTGCTTCCGTCCAAGTTCATAGACTTTTCGTGGCCCTTTCCAAAGAAAGCTACCGTATCACCTTTTTGGGCAATTTTTATTGTCTGAAAAATCGCTTCTTCTCTGTCCGGGATACTCAAAACTTCAACTGAGCCCTTCTTAATTCCACTAGAAATTTCCTTATTTATATTTTCAACATCTTCCCCACGAGGGTCCTCCGCCGTCAAAATAATAGTATCCGCATATTTTGCGGCTGCTGCCCCCATTCCAGGCCTTTTGCTTGAGTCTCTTTGGCCAGCGGCTCCAAAAAGTGCGATTAGTCGACCTTCTGATTCGCTTTTAAGATAAGAAAGCGCTGCGTCTAGCGAATCCGGAGTGTGAGCAAAATCAATTACAATGCGAAGCCCTAAATCATTTTTAATTTCTTCAAGACGCCCTTGGGGAAGCACGAACTCTTTAACCGCTTCAACAGCTTTTGCTTTATCAATTCCTAGCTTTTGGGCCACTTTAACAGCAATGTCGGCATTTATGTTATTAAACTCGCCAGGAAGAAACTTCGAGTCTGATTTTTCCTTACCAATCACTTTACTTTTTGCAGAGTCTACAAAGCTCATCTTCACTTTCTTGTATTCTGCAAATGTTTTATGGTAGTCCAAGTGTTCTGGGGCAATATTCACAAGCACAGCAATTTCAAAATCAACTCCCTCTACTCGCCCTTGATCAATCCCGTGAGAGCTAACTTCCAAACCAGCAAATTCGGAGCTACGCTCGAACATTTC
>CALEZE010000062.1 GCA_937928235.1 uncultured bacterium
ATCATGTTGTCTACAACAACGGAGGAAATTCTGTCGTCTTGCCTGTTAACTTCGTTTCGTTTTCTTATGTTTACTTTTATGAATATCCAGGTGATAACCATTGAAACAAAAAAGGAGATAAGGGTTATCAAGAAAATCCTTACATCCAAGGTATTAAAAAAGTAAAGCATGACCAAAAACGAAACAGCAACGCTTATTAGTCTGTAGTGGATTGCAAAGTAAACATTCCAAAAAGAGCTGTCTCCTCTTTTCATTGCAGAAATAAGGGAGCCCGAAGACTTGTCTGCATGAAATGCAAAATCCAAGTCGTGCAAGTGCGAGAAAACAGTTTCGCGGGCAACTGTTGCACCATTTGTATAGAGAATGTCTCCCAAATAAAACATTGTGCTTTGGATAATAAGCTCCACAAATCTAACACCTACATAAAGAAGTAAAATTTTTAAAAGAAGGTCGTAATCAAGGGTGGGTGCAGCATCAACAAAGAGTTTGTAAAAATATGGCTGCACGCTTGAGACAATAGCAGCCAAGACCACCATAAAGACAAAAATTGTGGCCAATAACTTTTTCTTATACAAGAAACCCAAAAATGTACGCAAAACCCTAATCATGGATAGCTTTCATGTTAGCACGCTAAAACACTTGCGACTACGCTCTGTGATACCATTACAACTATTCATGCAAAAAATCTTTAAAAAGTTCTGGAAATTTTACGAAAAGAACCTGCTACTAAGCTACGGAATAGCGGCATTCCTTTTCACCCTACAGCTTGTGCACCTTTATTGGCTTACAACCAGTGTTGTTTTCGAAAGACTCTTCGGCCAGGGATTTTTTGAGCTAAGTGGTATTTGGTACTTAATAATTCTTTTTGTCGACTACACAGAAATCCCAGCAATTATCCTCACCTCTCTTGTTTACATAAATGAATTAAGAAAAGGCAGAAACTTAAAGGCACTACTTTTTCTAATTTTCCTAAACTCCCAATGGCTGCATATTTTCTGGATCACGGACGAATTTGTTGTTGACCAACTTTTGGGCACAGAAACCGTAAGTTCTCTTCCCCCATGGCTTGCTTGGATCGCAATACTTATAGACTACCTTGAACTTCCAGTAATCGCAGACACTATAAAGAAGTTTTTTATTGCAGCGAAAAAAGAAGGGTTCTTGCCTGCTTTTAGGGAGTTGAAAGATTAACCCCGAAGAAAATTTCTAATTTCATCAAAAAGAATTTGTCGGTCCTTAGGGTCTTTAAAGTTGTGGTCTCCATCAATCTCTATATATTTAGCATTTTTGAGGTTTTTGTAGTCTTCAAAATACTTATATTCAAGAACCTCATCTTGTTTTGGTTTATAAATCACAAGTTTAGTTTTTTGTCCTAACTCTTCAATGAGTTGGATTGGGTCACTGTTTTCAAGAGTTCTCCAAAAATCCTTCCCAATAAGCTGTGTTGCACCAGCCGTTCTCGGGTACACCGTAATTCCGTTTTTGTCCACCCTACCACCCTTATCTAAAATTCTCTGCTGAAGCGTTTCGGAAACATAGCGCATATTGGCATTAGGAACGGAGGTAAAAACTGTCCGTTTAATATTGTGTGGTGACAACAAACCAACGACAAATGTTCCCAAAGAGTGTGCGATTATGTTGATATTTTTGTCTGGCCAGGTCCGTCTTGCGTAGCGGATTACCGAATCGACATCTCCTGCGGCTTTCTGGAACTGAAAATCCATATCTTTCCCCTCACTTGCGCCGTAACCTGAAAGGTCAAAGCGAATTATCAAAAACTCATCTTCCAAGTACTCAGAAAACTCCAAAAAACTGGCAAAACCCTCGTCTTTGTCTGTGCCATAACCATGAACAAAAATAACAACATCCTTAGATTCTTCACTACCTTCAAGCAAAAGGTCCAAGTTTTCTCCAAAAATGTTTCTGATTTTTAAGGACTTCTTCATTTCAACCAAAAGTAAAAGCAAATAATTGTAAATTAGAATCTGTAAATTCCAAAATAAGCTCGTGTCTTCCTGGCTCAGGTAAATCTATCA
>CALEZE010000063.1 GCA_937928235.1 uncultured bacterium
CGGCTGCAATTTTTCTTGAACTTTTAATGAGGTCTATGTCGCTCCAGTGGGCGATTTTGAGTTCCGGAAAACCACTTTGGGCTGTGCCAAATACTTCTCCTGGGCCACGCAGCTTGAGGTCTAGTTCGGCAAGCTCAAAACCTGAAATTGTGCGAGTTAATGCGTTAAGCCTGTCTTGCACTTTTTGGGAGGGGTTTTCCGTAAACAGAAGACAGTAGGATTGTTTACTACCTCGCCCTACCCTACCCCTTAACTGGTGAAGTTGGGCAAGGCCAAACCTGTCTGCCCCCTCAATCAACATTATTGTGGCGTTGGGTATGTCTATACCGACTTCAACAACAGGGGTTGCAACCAAAATATCGGCCTTTTTACTAGCAAACTTTTCAATAGCTAAATCCTTTTCTTTAGCTTTGAGTTTTCCGTGCACAAGTTCAACTTTGAGGTCTGGAAATTCTTTTTTTATCTTTTCAAATTCTGACTTAGCAGATTTAACTTGTTTCATTGATTCTGTGTCTGATTCCTCAATAAGCGGACACACAACAAATGCTTGCACGCCATCTTTTTTGATTTGCCCCTCTATCCAAGAATACGCACTCTCGCGCTTTTGTGGGGGCACAACCCAAGTTTTAATAGGAATCCTACCTCCTGGAAGCTCGTCTATTGTGGAGAGCTCAAGATCTCCGTAAGCCGTTAAGGCAACGGTTCTTGGTATTGGTGTTGCTGTCATGGTAAGGACATGGGGGGCCAGTGTTTCACTTCCAGTTTTTTTTGTGAGGTGCGCTCTTTGTTCTACGCCAAACCGGTGCTGTTCGTCGATAACAACCAATGAAACATTATCTAGCTCCACCTTATCGTGGATCAAGGCATGTGTACCCACAACAACATCTGCCTTTCCTATGTCTCCCTTGGTCCCCGCAGAAGTGATTAATTTGACGCGAACTTTAAAAGAGGAGAGCGTTCCCTCAAGAGTTTTAAAGTGCTGTAGAGCGAGTATCTGGGTTGGTGCCATGACGGCTGTTTGTGTGCCGTTGGTGAAGGCAACAAAAGCAGCAATTGCGGCAACTACAGTTTTTCCACTTCCAACATCTCCCTCTAAAAGCCTGTTCATGGGGGTGCCTTCTTCCATATCGCCTAGTATTTCTTCCACAACTTTTTTTTGCGAATTAGTTAGTTTAAACGGAAGGGAGGCCGTAAATTTTTGGAGAGCACTTTTGTCTACTTTTAACTTATGAATAGCTTCTACTTCTTCCCAGGACTTTTTCTTGTAAAGAGTTTCCAGTTGTAAAAAAAGTAGTTCATTAAAGGCAAGGCGCTTGCGCGCGGTTTCTGCTTCTTCTGGGGTTTTAGGAAAGTGTACGGATTTAACTGAATCAGCAAGTGAAGGTAATTTAAGGTCCTCAAGGACTTTTTTGGGTAGAAATTCCTCCCATTTGCCAGCTGTTTGCTTGTATGCGTTTTCCACCTGTCGTCTTAACCATTTGGAGGAAAGACCAGCTGTTTCTGGGTAGACTGGCACCAGCCGACCCGTGTGCACACCGCCCGTGCCTTCAATCTTCTCGTATTGAGGAGATACAAGCGCTACTTTTCTTCCCCAGAAACCCACTTTGCCAGAAAGAGATAGCATATCTCCTTCCCGTAGGCTTTTGGCTAGGTAGGGCTGGTTAAACCATGTGACAGAGATTTCACCTGACTTATCTTTTACTACCGCTTCCTGCATGACCTTACGGCTTTTGGTGTAAATATTTTTAATAGAGACCAACTTCCCCTTTATGGTGACTGTGTCCCCAACTCGCGCATTCTTGATCTTGGTTGCATGCCTAAAGTCTTCATAGCGGTGAGGAACATGCAAAAGAAGGTCCTCCAGAGTTTTAATATCCAGTTTTTCAAGGCGTTTTTCGTATGTAGGGCCGACAAACGGAAGCTCGCTAACAGAAGTATCCAAATCCATAGGCATATTTTACATGACAGAGTGTCAACATGTTGTAATTGCCACAAAGAAAATAACCAGTTACATTTGGAGGCGATGGAAAAATCAATTGCAAATTTAGAGAATTATCTTAAAAGCCCAGGGGGGATGATTCAGTTGCAAAGACAGGGTTTGTTTACTAAAGAAATATATGATGAGTTTGGGTCTGTAAAAGTAGCCCCAGGATGGACAGTAAAAGAACTTGTTGATTTGTCAGTCGAATGGCAACAACATGAGTGGAAAGATGGCGTCCTAGAACTCGGTGAAGCTAGTCGAAGGAGAGATATTTTGCTACAAGTCGATGAATATAAAGCGATTAGCAAGTTGTCTGAAACGACTGGTGCAGAAATTGATGAATTGATTCAGACTATAGTTTCAGACAGGCTTGTCAAAGAAGGGTTGCTAGAAAGCAAGGAAGAGAGGTAAGAAGGTCGTTAAAAGAAGCGCAAGGCCCGCGATAATTATAATTACTGTAAAGATTTTCTTTTGTTTTTTACTGCCTCCCATTACTTTCTTATCTTAACAAATATCTTTTTACCAATTTGCACTTTTTCTCCACCCTTTAGTTCAAAGGTTGGGTCTGTAATAGTTTCCCCGTCAACATCTACCGCCTCTTGAGCAATGAGTCTTTTAGCTTCTGAATTGCTTCCCGCCTCTTGGGCTATTGTCGAAACTAAGTTTCCTTTGTTTTCTATTTCTTTTTTGAATTCCGGCTCGCCCTCTTGGAAGGTCTTTTCGAAGTGCTCCTTGGCTTTCTTGGCCTCTTCCTTGCTGTGTAATTCGCTAACCAAAGTTTCAGCCAATTTGGTTTTCAGAACAATAGGGTTTTCTGCTTCCTTGAGCTCTTTCTCTATTTCGGCGACTTCCTTGCTGGGAATATTCGTTGCAAGATTAAAGTAATTTAAGATCAGTTCATCACGAATGGACATCACCTTTCCAAACATATCGTTTGGAGAATCTTCAAGCCAAATAGCGTTTCCCCAACTCTTACTCATCTTCCTGCCGTCTGTCCCCTCAATGTAGCCTGTTACTAGAACGAATGATTCTTTGTTTCTTAAGTTCTTCTGCAGGGTTCTGCCAGCCTGCATGTTGAATGTTTGATCAGCGCCCCCAATCTGGATGTCTGTGTCTAGATGGCAGCTATCGTACCCTTGCATTACTGGGTATAGCATTTCGTCAAGACGCACCCTTGTACCTTCGTCTAGTCTTTTTCGAATAAGTTCTCTCCCTACAAAATCTCCAACCGAAAAGTTTTGGGCAAGTTCTACAATGTTTGTGAAAGTAAGTTTCTTTAGCCACTCAGAATTGTGCCGTAGTGTAACTTTGGAAAAATCCAATATTTTTTTCGCCTGTTTTTTGTACGATTTGAAGTTTTCCTCAATTTCTTTAGAAGTAAGAATTGGTCTCTCCGAATTTTTATCAGAGGTGTCACCTATTAGGGCTGTAAAGTCGCCAATAAGGAATGTTACATTGTGACCAAGCTCGACAAATTCCTGAAGTTTTCTCAAGGCGACAGCGTGTCCGATATGGATTTTGGTGGCTGTTGGGTCGATGCCCAAGTAGACATTAAGTTTTTTGTCGGAGCTAAGAAGTTTTGCCAACCCCTTTTCTTCAGGAATAATGTTTGTGACTCCTCTTGTTAATGTAGTTTCTATGTCCATAGGTTAAATTCTAGACTTTACTCAGCTTTCCGTCAAAGCATCTTTTTTAGAAAGAATTCTAGTAAACTCTTTTACAAAAGCTTCTCTGTCAATCTGGGTGACAAGATTTGTATTTGGCTGTTGTTTTCCCCAACTTCTAAGATCAGCAACAGTCATTCCATATGTGTTTTCTCCTTGGGTTTCGACGTTTATCTCAATACTCCTAGTTTTAAAATCCCCAGGCCTAATAAAATAGTATGCAGCAAGCGCATCGTAAACCAAAGCTCCTTTGAAGTTTTCGAACTTTTCGATTCCCTTAATATATTTCCTCATCATTTTAAGAATTGGCGCCTTGAGTGACCCGTCTATCTTTTTAAAGTCGTCAATAAAAAGAGGTACTTCGTTACACACATCCAATGGAATCAGAACCTTTTCAACATCCGCGTCAAAAACTATTTTTGCAGCTTCAGGGTCTGAAAAAATGTTAAATTCAGCAACTGCGCTTTTGTTGCCAGGCACACTAATTGCTCCACCCATAATAACTAGTTTTTTGATTAGTTTTGGTAAACCAGGATCTTTTAAAAAGGCTTCTGCCAAGTTTGTTTGTGGTCCAAGAACAAGAATGCTTGTTTCACCAGGACTACTTCGAACGATTTCTGCTATTTTTTTTGTAGCAAGGTTGTTTAGCCTGACACTTTTTGTGACACTTGAACCATCAAGCCCGGATTTACCGTGGACATTTGCACGAACAGGAGACCTTTTTAGTGGCTTCTTTGCACCTGAAAATATTGGAATGTCACAACCAAGTAGGTCAAGAATATACCGAGCGTTGTTCGTGGTGTTTTGAATATCCACATTTCCAGCAACTGTAGTTATTGCTTGTATGTCAAAGAGGTTCGATTTAACGAGTAACATGATAGCAAGCGCATCATCATGCCCCGGATCAGTGTCAATAATTATTTTTGGTTTTTCGTTCATAGTAACTTAAGCAAATCGGCTGTTTTCTTAACTTGAAAAGTTTGCATACCTAGCAATTCTGCAGGCAAAATGTCGGTATCCAGCTGGTCGCCGACAGAGAGCAGGGTTGTGGGTGAAAATTCTTGAGCTAACTTTTTAAACACCTCCTGTTTTGATGCGAACTCCTCCCCGTTTATTTTTCTTTCAAAAGAGTTTTCCAGGCCTAGGGTTTTTAGTACATTCTCCATCCATACACGAGGAGCTGCGGTCAGAAGAAAAAGTCGTTTTTTTCTGGTTTTTAGGGTTCGGACTGCCTCGACACCTGGCTGAAAGTTTCTAAGAATTGGGGCAGGATTAATATCCCAAGCGACATCAAAATAGTCACCACGAGTGATACCATATCTTTTAGCCATCACATTACTTATTCCTATTTCATCCTTCAGTGCGTCTTGAATCAATTTTTCGGCAGCGTTCTGGGTTGAAACTTCTCTGTCGAGGACAAACTGTATAGAATTAGCAATAATGTTTTTGAACAAGGTGGAGTTTTTAAAGGTTCCATTATCGCCATCTAGTTCATACAAAGTTCCATCCATGTCGAAAATGAATATTTCAGGTTTAATTATTTTTTCTTTAGATTCTTTCATTTTTTAAGCCACTAAAAAACCTCCTTGCGGAGGTTAACCTAGGAAATTTATAAGAATATACCGGCTACCCCGCTTTTGAGGAGGTTTCTAAATGCCAGTAATTTTTCATGATCATGACACATATTGTACACTAGCAACGCAATATATCTAAGACAGTTCTTCATCTTCGTTCGGGATGAGCAGACACCAGTGAGTTTCGAATTTCCCTTCTTAATTCAAAAACAGATTCCTGTTGAGCTTGCCTGTCTTTACTAAGACCGTGTATTTCAGTAATCAATTCTGAAACCAGTTCAATATTGTTTCTAAAACTTTCCGCAGATGTGTGCTCTAAGAAGTACGGGGATGCAAGAAGGTTGGGGTTGGTAGTGTGAACCCCCTCTTTCCAAACCTCTTCATTTACAGATGGCAAAAAGCGACCATCATCTTTTAAAGCCTTCATTTTTTCAGAACTAAGCGCAAAAGGAAAAAGTGTGTTTCTAACAGACTTAGTTTTGAAGAGTTCGTTCAATAAAAATCGACCCTCTTCTTTTCTCTGGATAAATTCGTGTATCGGAAGCACGATTCCTAGGCATCTTTCTATGGCGGGGTGCACAATGAAGTCTTTTATGTGCCACCCATCATCTCCATTTGAGGTGTTAAGCGTGTGGCCAGTAAATATTTTAGACCCAAGTGATTCCAACCTGGTTTTTGCGCCAGGTATTTCGCCGAGCTCTCCGGTGTTCGTGATCAAAAAGGCGTGTGATGTGTTTTCAGGAGTAAGCCCAAGGAGTCTCATGGTAGTCTCGCTACTTGAACCGGAGAACGAAACATCGTCGCCTACAAGGCTGTGAGAGAGATCAAATTTTTTGTGTAATTCTCTAATTTGAGGTATTGGTATGCTTACTATGTGACCTGAGGTTGGGAGTCTCGGATCTGTCACCTGTCTAACTCTGCTTAGGTGGAAATCTCTCAAGACTGGCGTGCTTGGGAAAATTTCTTTAAGTGAGTCGCTAAGCCAAGAGTTACTCGTTAAATCAATAATGCTAGTAAACCTTTGATTGACTAGTTGTTTTGCGAGGCTTCCTATGCACTGGTTAGGGGAAACCACCTCGTGTTTAAAATTGCCATTCCCTATTACACGAAATAACTCTTCAGATTTAGACACGAGAGTTGACCAATCCTTCGGATTGGTTGTAGCAATTAGCTCATCTGACATCCACACTATTCTTTTCATATTTTTTTCAACAAAAAACCTCGCCTTCATCCTGAACAATAAAGTTCAGAACAAGGGCGAGGTTTCATCTCGCGGTACCACCTTGTTTCCTAATAAGTTTCCACTAAAAAACACCCACTGCGGGGTGCCTTGTCACAACTTATTAGCTTGTTGTTTCAAGTGCTTGACTTTGCAGTGACACTCTAGCGCTGTTACGGGCGCTCCCGTTTCCAATTTCGTCGGAACGGCTCAGCAGGGTAATTCATTACTTTCTGTCCGTTGGGCTTTCACCTACCGCCCAATCTCTTTTGTCACCCGAAAGTAACTACTTCACTGCTTCTCAGCCTTTATTAATATGTCAACGGCTATATTCTATATAAGAGTGCTATTTTTTGTCAAGCTTTGGTAGAATGAAAGGTATGGCAAAATGGAAAAGTAGGCTTGCACAAAGACGAAGGACTAGAGCTAGAAAATATTCCGCTTCATTCAGGAAGAGTGAGAGAATGGTTGCCCTTGCAAAGCTTGGTTTTATTGGCGTAATTTTGTTTTTCATTGCCTCTTTTGTAGTTGTCCCGCTTCTCGCTTTTGGCCTCCCCTCTCCGGACAAAGTGGTAAGGCGCGAAGGGTTTTCAACTAAAATTTTGGACAGGAACGGAGATGTCCTTTATGACATTTTTGCAGACGAAAGAAGAACTCCAGTGACTCTGGAACAGGTACCAGACTATTTAGAACAGGCTACGGTTGCAATAGAGGACAAAAACTTTTACAAGCATGGAGGTTTTGATCCTACAGGAATGCTTAGAGGGCTAACAAGAGTTTTCACCAGAGGTCGGGCACAAGGTGGTTCTACTTTAACCCAACAGCTTGTTAAAAATGTTCTCCTGACGCCAGAAAGGTCAATTACAAGAAAGATACGAGAGTTTGTGTTGGCTATACAAATAGAGCGCAAATACGAGAAGGACGAAATTTTGCAAATGTACTTAAACGAGGCTCCTTATGGTGGAACTGCTTGGGGTGTGGAGGCAGCGGCCGAAACTTATTACGGCAAAAGTGTAGGGGAGCTTTCCTTAGTCGAGTCCGCAATTTTAGCAGGAATGCCACAAAGACCCTCTGCTTATTCTCCATATTCTTCTACACCGGATGCCTACATAGAAAGAACAGCTCAGGTTTTGCGCCGCATGCGTGAGGATGACTACATCTCAAAAGAACAAGAAGAAGCGGCAGTAACCCAATTGCCTAATGTTGTTTTCCAAGAAAGGGGGGCAAGTTTTAAAGCCCCACACTTTGTGCAGTATGTGCAAAAGATTTTGGTCGAAAGATATGGTGAAGCAGTTGTTGAACAAGGAGGCTTAAGGGTCACTACGACTCTTGATCTTGAGCTACAAGAAGAGGCACAAAGTATTGTTAAAGCGGAAATAGACAAGGTTAAGGGGCTAGCCATTTCAAATGGGGCCGCTTCCGTTATAGACCCAGAAACCGGAGAAATTTTGGCCATGGTTGGGTCCCGTGGTTTTAATGATCCGGAAATTGATGGACAGGTAAATGTAACTGTCGCGCAGAGGCAGCCTGGGTCTGCAATAAAGCCTATTACATACGCAACAGCGTTTAAGAAAGGTTACACACCGGCGACAATGATAATGGATGTTCCAACTGAGTTTCCGGGAGGTGCGGGACAACCTACATATAAGCCAGTTAATTACGATGGTGAATACCGAGGACCGATGCATATACGCCACGCTTTGGGAAATTCTATAAATGTGGTGGCTGTAAAGATGCTTGCTATGGTTGGTATAAGGGACACGCTCGAAACTGCTTATGACCTAGGGCTAACCACACTTGAGCCAATCAAAGAAACACTCTCTAGGGTTGGCCTTTCGCTTGCTCTTGGAGGCGGTGAGGTAAGACTTCTCGATTTAACCGCCGCTTACGGTGCCTTTATGAATGGTGGTTACCGAGTGGAACCAGTTGCCATACTTAAAGTTGAGGATGCAGACGGCAAAGTTTTGGAAGAAGTGAAACCCAAAAAGGGCAAAAGGGTCCTAGATGAGCAACACGCTTTTTTAATTGCCGACATTTTGTCGGACAACAGTGCCAGAACAGAAGTTTTTGGCCCCAATTCGCAACTTAACATACCAGGTGTCGCAGTTAAAACGGGTACAACAAACGACAAAAGGGATAACTGGACCGTGGGTGGAAATGGCAACGCGGTTGTGGGTGTTTGGGTCGGGAACAATGATAATTCACCAATGTTGCAAGTGGCTTCTGGGGTGTCTGGAGCATCCCCGATTTGGAGAAGAATTGTGACCAAGGCACTGGAAGGAAAACCAAAAACAGCTTTTGAAACACCAAATGGCATAACACAAACATCTGTTGATGTTGTCTCTGGTTATAGAGCGCATGATGGGTTTCCTTCTCGGTTAGAGTATTTTGCAAAAGGTACTGAGCCCTCTGGCGATGACCCCATTCACACAAGGCTGAGAGTTTGTAAATCGGACGGCAAATTGGCAACACCCTCTGACATTGCTGCTGGCAATTATGAGGAAAAGGAATATTTTGTACTAAAAGAAGAAGACCCAACGGGTGGCATTAATGGGCAAAACATGTGGCAGAAGGGAATTTTAGATTGGATTTCCACCCAGTCTGACGCAAGATATCGTCCGCCAACGGATTATTGTGGAAGCGCAAATCCTGTAAATGTGGAATTTATAAATCCCAAAGACAGGACTTCAAATTTGGCCAATAATTTCGAGATTCGTATTTCCGCAGCCTCAACAAGCGAGATAGTTCAAGTGGAGCTTGAAGTTGACGGAGTGAAAGTAAGGACATTTACAAAGCCGCCATTTACAGAAAATGTGAACTTAGATGATGGTGTTCACACCTTGCGCGCCAAAGCACGAGACAAAGATGGTAAGGAGTCTGACAGACAAATAAACATTGGTGTAAATACTGAGTGGGACGATTAAGCTAGCCTAGTCTGCTATAATTAGTTGCGTGCCCCAGCAAGGTGGCTGAAAAACTTGCTACAGCAAAACGCTGGACGATAAGAAGGGTCGAAACAGACCCAGTTTCAGGTACTTCAAAAATAGAAGAAACGCCAGTTGGCCCAGGAATTGATAACCCCTACTCCAAGTTTATGATGGACCTTTTGGAATCTTTTAGTGCTACTATTGGAAAAGATGGCGACGGAGGAATAGCTTCTTTTGGGAGAACTCCTGTAACAATTTCTAGACAAGATGGGCTTGAAAGGTACTTGAATGTATTTCTGGGAAAAAACGAAAACTACGCTATTAGGTTTGTTACAACAGTTGACGAAAACGGAGAAGTCGATGAGGTTGTAGGCTTTAGACTTTTTTCTGATTACGACTTAGTGGAATTAAACCTTGAGTGATGCCCCGAACTTTTTCTGTAAATCTTTCAGCAACTTCTCTCTAATTATTTCTACATCTTCGTTTGTTAGTGTTTTTTTGTTGCTTTGATACCAAACACGGAAAGTGTGGGCATCTTCATAGGTGTCATGCAATACAGCATCAACAATTAGCTTATTTGAATTGCTGATTTCATCTACCACTTCACCAACTCTGGTTTTTTCTGGAAGAATGAGTGTGAGGTCTTCCACCTGTGCAGGGTACTTAGGAATTGGAGTATAGGTAGAGACTTTCTTGCTTACATCACGCAACTTTTCCACTACGAGTTCAAAATAATAGTACCCAGATTCAAGTTCACCAAAGGAACCAAGTAAGGAGTTTCCAGCGTTAATTTCCAGATGTCTTCCGGGTTTAAAGTTCGCCAGCTCCTCTTGTTTTAAGGTGTAGGTAACCCTTAACTTTTCGAGGAGTGCTTCCAAAATCCCCTTTGCTTTTCTGTAAGAGTAATTTGCAAAAACTGCAGCTAGCATCACCACCTCTTTTGGAAAAGCGTTCGTTTGTGACTCGTATATGTAAAAAAAAACAAAAAGCATGAAATGGTCTGCTTCACCCGAATTTTCTTTGGCCGCTTGGACAAGGGAGGGTCTAAGAGAGGTGCGTAAATACTCTGTCCCTTTCCCTAGAGGGTTTTTAAGTTTCAAAGCATTTTTGTCAACGAAAGTTTCAGGAACTAAAGAATAAGTATAAATTTCTGTTCCACCCCAACCAGCCAAAGTTTTTTTAACTTCCATTTCAAATTCGAACGGTGAGTTTTCCAGTGGATCAGGTATTGAGCCTTCAGGGAGCTTGCTTTCGATATTGTGGTAGCCATACACTCTTGCAACCTCCTCCACCAAGTCCTCTTCTATATTGATGTCGCTTGCGCGGTACGAAGGAATACTTGCAGTTAATTTTGTGTCTGTGCAACTAACTTCAAATAACAGAGAGGAAAGCTAAGAGTCTATTTTTTTTTTGGTAAGTTTACTTCTAATTTTTTTGTTTATAAAGTCGATTGTGGTTGAAACCTCTTTGCCTTTATACGGATTAGGATAAATATCAAGAATGTTCTTATCCGCCTTTCCTCCAGCATGTTTCTCCAGGAGCTCTATTCCCCGTCCCACAGCTAGGCTGACATTTTCCGTATCTAGGCCCTTTTCAAAAAGTGCTGCTGCCTGAGTTCTTACAGCAAGATTCATAGAGGTTTTTCGGATCCTTGAAGGGTCATATGTCTGTACAAACAAAAGGACATTTTTGGTGTTTTCGTCTACTTCGCTAAGTGTACCACCCATTATTCCTGCCAAATCAATCAACCTACCTTCTCCGTCTTCGATAACAATGTCACCGCCGCCGAGAGTGTGTTTCTTGTCGTCCAATGTGGTTATTTCTTCACCCCTTTTGCTTTCGCGAAGAATCATCTTTGCACCCTTTATTTTGTCGTAGTCAAACATGTGAACTGGTTGTCCTAGTTCAACCATAATGTAATTACTTATATCAACAACATTATTTATTGTTCGAATACCTACCCAGTTCAATCTTTCCTTTAACCAAGTTGGTGATTCTTTCGCTTCAACACCCCTAACAAGCACAGCTGCGAATCGTGGGCAGAGTTTTTTATCTACTTTGGCCTCTAGGTAGTCAACCTTGTCGGTAAAACCTAGATTTGGATTGTAATTGGCTCTAGCTAGTGCTGTTTTAACACCAAATCTGGGAAGAACCGCATAAGCTTCTCTTGCTATGCCGTAAACACTAGCGGCGTCTACCCTGTTGGTGGTTACTTCAATGTGGTAAACATCAGCACCTTTTACTTTTTCAATCTTGTCGACAGTTGGCCCAGCAAGAGAGAGATACTCCATAATTTTCTTTGGAGTCGCCTCAGTCTTTAAAAAGTTCCTAAGCCATTCGTCTGGAATTAAGATATCCATTTTAGAATTGTCGCAAAAACCTAAGGTCTGAACTATATAGCAAGCGAAGGTCTGGCACTTTTAGACCTGATTTCATCATAAGCGCTCTTTCAACCCCCATACCAAAAGCAAACCCGGTATATTTTTTGGGATCAATACCTCCGTTTCTCAAAACCTCGGGGTGCACCATCCCAGCTCCTGCAAGTTCGAGCCAGCCTTCTTTGCAGACCTTGCAGCCTTTACCATCACAAATGTCGCAAGTGATATCGACTTCAAAGGAAGGTTCGGTGAACAAGAAGTCGTAAGGCCTCAGTCTTATTTTTCTGTCCTTTCCAAAATAATTTCTGGCAAAGAAATCAAGTGTCCCCTTGAGGTTTGAAATGGAGATGTTTTTGTCTACTACCAAACCTTCAAACTGGTGAAACATTTGGGTGTGTGAGACATCTGATTGTCTTCTGTAACACTTAGCTATATTAATCATTCTAATTGGAGGCTTTTTAAGTCTTTCCATCTCCCTTACCTGACCCGAAGAGGTGTGGGGTGTTAAAAGCATCTCTCCATACTTTTGGTGAGACTTAGTATCAACAAAGAAGGTTTCCCACTCGTCTCTTGCAGGGTGGTTTTCAGGAAAATTCAAAGCACCGAAGGAAAACCAATCCCACTCGACTTCCGGATATCTTACTCTGGTGAACCCTATTTGGGAGAAAACTTTTGCTATTTCATCTATCGCTTTAGTGACCAAGTGGAGCGAACCTTGTTGGGGTTTCTCGCCCGGGATAGTTGCATCAAACCAGTCCCGTACTGTTTCTTTCAGGTCATTCTTTTTGTTTAGAACCGCTTTTTCGATTGCATCTTTTACGACATTTGCAACAGCACCTACCTTTCCTCTTTCTTCTTTTGCAAGACCACCAATTTCTTTTGTGATTTGAGATATTCTTCCGCTTCTTCCCAGGTAGTCAATGCGAATTTGCTCAAGTTCAGACAAATCGGAAGCCTCGGTGATTCTTAAAATCGCTTCGTTTTTCGCATTTTGCAGTTCTTCTTGCATAGAATTAGTTTACATCAAAAAACCTCCCCTTAGGGAGGTGTCAAAGTAATCTCTACCTCCCAGTTAGGAGAAGGTAAAGCCAAAAAATTTGGA
>CALEZE010000064.1 GCA_937928235.1 uncultured bacterium
ACATTAATCGCTTAAAGAAGCAAGAAAGTAATTTTTAACCTCAAAGTCATTGTTTTTTATTCTTAAGACTTCGTATCCTATATCCTCCAAAATGTCCGCAAGCACCTCAGAATTACCATCGGCACCTGGTCGCTCATACTCTTCGAGTGCTGAAAAGATTATGCCTTTTATTTCACAGTCCCCAATCAATTCAACTAGGTCTTGCAAATCATCTCTAGTTAAATAATATGGGATATTAGAAATATAGAGAAGGTCCACTCCACCCGTGCTATCTCTAATACCGTCAACAAAATCCCCAAACTGGTCAGATTCCAGACTTAGTAATTTTGGATAGTGACCAGTTTCACTATGAACTTGTTCTCGAAACTCTGCTATTTGCTCTTTGTTTGCGTCAAAAGAGAAAACTTGTGCGTCGGGAAAAAGGTCCTGAAACCTTACAGGCCATCCAGCACCGCAGACACTCACTATCGTTTTTGGTGTAGGTTTGATCTTCTTAGACAGGTCTTCTACCACCAACGGGTTCTCTGTGTGTTCTGTATAAAAGAATTCACCTGTTGCTTCCGCCATAAGATAAATTTACCAAAAGCAAGCAGTTTGGTAAAATACACGTGCCCACAAAGGGTCTTAGTTAAATGGTATGAGCATAGCTCGAACCATTTACTATTTAAACTTAAAATAGGGTCGTAGTTAAATGGTATAACAGCGGTCTCCAAAACCGCTATTGGGGGTTCGATTCCCTCCGACCCTGCCTAGTAGAAAATCCAGGTTTTGTGCCTGGATTTTTTAGTAGGCAAGGAGGGATGAGAACTTGTTCGATTTCGCCCCTCGCGACTTGAAGGTTCGTATTCGAACCGAAACAAAGCGAGGTAAGAGTCATGAAATTTATTTCATATTCCCTCCGACCCTACAAACACTCAGTGCATTGCACTGTCTAACACCTTGCTCAATTCCTATAGTTTGACTCTCTAATTTGGTTTTTGTATACTTCAGCCTGTTTTAGAGCCCAAGCGCTCGATTAACAACTACTTCACCAATCCCAAGGAGGAACCGGTGAGTGAACCTAAATATAAGGTCAAGCACTTTGATATCCGCAAGGCAATTCCAGGATTCATGATCACTATCACAGTAGCCTATGCTGTAACCTGGCTAAACTCCAGAGTTGCTACAGAATGGGTAAAAGCAGGCGAAAATTTCATTTTCTTTTTCGCAGTACTGGTGGCTGTTTTTCTGTACGGCTTCTCTGTCGGTATAGTCTTCACAGCAGGACAAAGAGCTTGGAAAGAAGCTGTCCGTGCAGTAGAAGAGAAGAACTACAAGGAGGTTGAAAAACACCTAGGAAGACATCCAGACTACATTCCAATTGTTCTGATGCTCCTGGGCGCCACCCTGCTAAGCATTAGCGCTGTATATATCCATATACCGGACGGTATGCGCTGGATTATGCTTGTAACCCTGGTGGTTATCTATAGCCCTGTCATATTTGCCCTGGATTATTGGGGTTTTGAGGATGGAGTTGCCTATATCGAAAAAGTGGAATAACAGCAGAGTGCGAGACACCATACCCCTCCCCCTTCTGACTTTTTACCAAGAGGTAAAAATGAAGTCGGGTGCGAGGGGTGTCTTGTTTTATGCAAAAATCCCTGACTTTTTTCTCTCAAAAAATATTGTGGAGTTGAGGGGTTCGTCCTTGTAGTCTAATTTGTTGTGCACAACTTCGCTTGCTTTCCTATAACCAAAACTTTCCACTGTTCTTATTAATTCCTTATATCTAAAAAGCTTCTGGCCAGAAAGTGCGTGGATTGTCTGAAACCACAAAGGCACTTGTTGTGTAATTTCATCCTGCAAATAATATTCACTTGTTGCGAGTGTCGCCTTCGGGAAAACCGTCGACAAATTACGGAGTGCGGAAAGCGCCAAATCTCTTGATTCGTGAAGGATATACCCAATATGAATTGTTACATCTTTGTCCTTTAAGGCGGCTGCTGCTTTCCTTAGTTCATGGCGGTTTCCCATATCCACCTTTCTCCACTTAAACTCTCCGTTTTCAAATCCCTTTTCTCTAAAAAGTTTGAGTGCAGTAATTGCTGTTTTCGAATCAATATCTGAAGCAAGTACTGTGGGTAAACTCAAACCCCTTGCCCGGAAGGCTTCGAGAATTTCCACAAGCTGGCTTGCATCTCCACTACCTATTTCAAATATTGCCTGATTTGAAGTGTCACTCGATTCAGCTCTTCTTACAAATTCCTCAGCATTTCTTTTGGACGCGGGCGCCATCATTGAACCAGCGCCAAGAGAGTTTTCCGGCTGGCTTCTATTTACATCTTTACCAAGACCGTACTCCTTCTCTCCTTTTTCAATAGCAACAAGATTGTTGAAAAGCGGCAAGTAAGATTTCATAAGTAAACAATTTGGAGCATAGGCTACAAGTTGCATTGCGTCACGGTTCCCAGAAGCTAAGTGCCTTACGGAAGACACTTCGGGATTCACAATTGTCTCCATCTGCATATCTGCTACTTCCAATACTCTCCTGACAACATCGGGGTTAAAACCGGTAAGTGAGGGTGTTGTTAGTTTGTAAACATTCTTTTGTTTGTCCAAAATCCCAGCAAGAGCAAGGTGGTCAAGTGAAGCCCGAGTAACTCTGCCGTCCTTTCTGCCAACAACTACAAATCCATTTTCTTCAAGTTTTTCGGCAACACCTGTTTCTCTTAAAAAGTCTGCCGCATAGGATGTCACAAATTGGTTAAGGACTTCATTCGGATGAACCCTCTCGTTTCCTTTTTCTCTTTCTGCCATGTTGGGGATTTTACCAAGATAGGCTCAAAAATTAAAGGGGCAGTGATATACTTCTAGCTATGAAGAAGGTTCTGGTTGGTGGATGTTTTGATCTCATGCACTACGGCCATGTTGTTTTTTTGGAAAAAGCAAAAGCGCTTGGGGACCACCTCGTAGTAGCCCTTGAATCCGACGAAAATGTTAAAAGACTAAAAGGAAAGGGGCGCCCCATACACACCCAAGAACAAAGAAAAAAAATGCTAGAAAGTTTAAAAAGTGTTGACGAAGTTCTTACACTTCCCCCCATGCAAAAAGACGCCGACTACGAAAACCTAGTTAGGAAAGTAAAGCCAGCAGTCATCGCTGTAACTGAAGGCGACCCGATGCTGGCCAAAAAGAAAGCTCATGCAGAAAAGGTGGGAGCAAAGGTTGTGGAAATTAAAAAAGAACCGGTGAAATCAACTTCCGAAATATTAGGAAGGGCTAGCTAGTCCATATATTCCCTAATATGCCTCGCCCTCTTGGGGTGTCTAAGTCTTCTTAGCGCTTTTGCTTCAATGTGCCTTATTCTCTCTCTTGTTAGTCCGTGTCTTTCTCCAACTGCCTCTAATGTATAAGCTCTTCCGTCAACTAAACCGAATCTTAATCTCAGTATTCTTGCTTCCCTCGGTTCTAAGGTCTCTACTACTTCGCGAAGCTTTTGATAAAGAATATTTCTTTGAGAAGTCCTGAGAGGGTCCGGGGCATCTTTGTTTTCCAAAAAATGCGCCAGTTCTGTGTCTTCATCCTTTCCAACTGGTGCATCCAAGGATGCAACTGCCTTTCCGTAGTTAAGAATCTTCTCAGCTTTCTTCGCAGATATGCCTAGCTCATCTGCCAACTCGTCCATGGTTGGCTCCCTGCCCAACTCCTGCGTCATTCTTCTTTTTACGCCATATGCTTTTGTAATTTCGTCGCTCATGTGAACAGGGACTCTTACCGTTCTACCCTGGTCAGCAACTGCCCTGGAGGCTGCTTGTCTCACCCACCATGTCGCAAAAGTGCTAAATTTAAGTCCTCTCCTCCAATCAAATTTGCGTATGGCCTTAGTCAAACCATAATTGGCCTCCTGCACCAAGTCTTCATACGACAACCCTCTCCCTATGAACTTTTTTGCGATTGAAGCCGATAAACGGGCATTCATTTGCGTCAAAAGATCTTTGGCGAGGTCTCCCCTTGCAATGATTTCTTGTGGATTGAGGTTTCCATTTAAACCACTTACTCTACCAAACTCAGAAAGCTCCTCTGCCCTTTCTATCACTTGGAAAAGGTATTTTTCTTCAAGTGCTTCAAGTAGACGCAAGTTTTTTGTATCTTTGCGATAAAGAGCCACAGCATCATCTTCCTCTTGATTAAACATACCCTTGCCATCTGAATAGTCTATCTTTTCGTTTTTTCTTGCTAAAGACTCAACGGGGGCATGTCCATTTACAACTTGAGAGATTTCGAAAACCTCTTCGTCTTTAACGCGGTCCGTCTCTACATCTTTGAGAACAGGCGCAAACTGGTCCGCCTGTTTTGCGATTGTAAGATTGCCTTTTCTTTTAAAGTAACTCTGGGCAAAATACAAGAAATCAATTGTTTGTTCTGGGGTAAAAAAGGTATTTCTACCATAGCCAAAAAGTTTCCTGGGAGGTTGGTTACCCTCTTCTTCCCACTCATCATAAACCGACAGTAGGGCCGAGCTTATTCCCGACCTGCCACTTTTACTCCTCTTCACAATTAAAACTCCTAGGTTGTCTGTGGGAACAAGAAACTCTCCTTTTTTGTCGGGGTTTTCCACCCACAACGAAGCATCGTCAAAGAGTCGAGAAACAGATGCGTATTTGTTTTCAAGACCTTGGAGACTTTCGGAGGCAATTTGGCTCAGAGCGGCACGGAGATTTATGTTTTCATCCTTTTGTCTACCCACCCTCTCGCTCATAGCTTAGAATTCTAACAAAAGTCTGAGAAACTTTCAGGTTGATTTTTGTCCTGAGGTAATTAGATTAACCTCTAAAGTTCTTTCTCAATCTTGATCTAATCCCAACCTAGCTTCTTTTGCCTCTTTAGCTTCTCTTTTCTCTCTGCTATGAAGATGGATTTTGATTATAGCGTTATTGAAATATCTCTCGGCAACAATTGAGCTCACACCCAATTCGCTAGCCACTTCATCTATCCCAAACCCCTCTAGTAAGAAGAATCTTAGGGCAGCAGCCTCTTCGCTCAATAGGCCTGGTGTTTTCAGCCAGTCGGAAACTCCTTCCTTTTTTCCTATGGAGCCCTTGATAATTTCAGCCGCCGCCTTTGAATCGTTAGTGTTGTTGTGCATAAATTTGGAGGTTGGTGAAGTGCCCTGAATAAAAAGCCTGCCTGAATTTCGAGTTCTTCTGTTTTTTTCGGCAACCCCCTCATCTTCAGTCGTAGGGATTTCCACGACCTCGTCCTCCTCAACCAAGCCTAGATCTTCATTGCTAGATAGAATTTCAACTGCCACGCCAATCGGGTCCATTTCAAATCCTTCAAGGAACTCTTTGTCGGTTATGTCCTTCACTTTTTGCAACGCTTCTCCTACAGTTTTAATCTGTTGAACATTAAAGTTGTGGTGTTTATTAATCCTGTAAACAAGTTTCTGTTTGTCGATCTGGCCTTCCAGCGCACTTGCTAGCGCAACGAACTTGGCGGGAGTAAATGTGCCCCTTCCAATTTCACCACCACCTCTGGCTGCCCTAATTTTCCTAATAACGCTTGGGTCAGATGCTTCAAAGGCCTTTATGTACTGAAGCGCAGATCCAAGCTGTAATCCGGTTGATGCTTCAAAAGCTTTAACCATACTCCTTGCCCACTTTTTGGCTTCTTCGGCTTCATCCAAGTCTCTTTCGAAAAGAATTTTTCCACTAGAGTCAGATATCGCCAATGTTGCAACTTGCGACATGAGAAGTCCCATCTTGCTCCATTTGGTTTTTTCATAAAGTTTCTTACTCCAAATACCAAACCGGGCGACTGCAACACTTTTAACAGAACTGGCAGCAAGTATCCTCTTGATATAAATATCTGCCTCATCCCATCCATACCCAACCGACGCCTCACAAATCTCCTTACCTATCGCAACAAAAACCTTCCCCCTATGATACCCGTCAACTACCTCATGCACGACCGATTTGCCAGAGTAAACCGCACCCACAGTCATAGGGCTATCCTGTCCTTTTTTAAGCATATCTTTTCGCAATTTTTCGCTGTGTTCTTTGTCAAACAGGGAGCCGTCATCTGCATCATCCTCATCCACAATATCGTCATCGTCAAAAGACAGCGTACTGACCGGAACTTCTTCGATACGAGTAAACTTTGCCCCTAAACTACCAAGGTGCATCAAATCATTCTTGTCTGCCTCTTTGACCGTAAAATCCGGTAGCCCGTATATTGCTACCACTGAAAATTCCTCAAC
>CALEZE010000065.1 GCA_937928235.1 uncultured bacterium
TACATAGTATCATTAGGTTTGAGGATGGGTGGTCTATCTAAGACCGGCATAAAACCCACCCCATTCAAGAGGGGAAACCTATCAGGTTGTCTGTCGCTCTAGACAAAGGGATAGGTTCGGGGAGAAAACTTCTCGCTAAAGCAAGTCGCTAAATAAAAAAAAGGGGAGAGGCCGAAGCCTCCCCCCAATTGTCAGCGGCTCCCCCTACCGCTTCGTAAATCAGATTGAATTTTGTCAAGTACTCAAGACAAGTTTCCAAGTGCTGCTGTTATAGCAGCAAGTTGGGACTTCAACTCAGCAATTTCTGCTGACTTGTTGTCTTTAACCAGTTGCTTGGCTGACTTGTTCTGTGTCTTGACTTTCTTTGTACCAGTAATCCTGTTAGGATTAGCCACGGTTTTGGTGGTGGTTCCATCTTGGTGGCCGTACCAAACATTAGCACCGACTATCTTGATTACTTTGTCTTGGTCAACTCTCATTGCTCCACCAGCATATTCTGAAGGACTCTTGAAAGCATCATCAAAGCACCAGTTTGGCATATTCTTCAACTTCTTGTCTGTTGAATTGTTTACTGCTTCACCATCATAGTTCTCTCTGAGCCATGCTTTACAAGCATCATACTGAGAAGAGAATGAGTTGTTGATTCCAGCAGCCCACCAAACTTGACCTGATACAACTTTGTTTTCTTTCTTAATAGAGGCTTGAGTCTTCCTTGCTTCCCAAACTGCATTTACAAACAAAGACTTGTCTGACTCTAGGTCTTGTTCAAGTCTGTCTGAAACAGACTTGTAGGTTGCTCGACCATCCATACCAAATAGTTCCACTAATTTTTCTTTGATTATAGTTCGTGGGGTTTCAATTGTTTCTCTAATGATATATGTTCTAGGCCACTTGAATGTCTTGTTATCTGAGAAGAGGCGAGCCTCATCAAAGAATATAGGAGTATGCACTAATCTAGTGTTACTCCTCAAGTCTTGAAGTAAATCAAGACCTAGTTCAACAGGTTTTACATTTTCTTTTCCAATCAGTTCTCTTGTCATTTTATTCAACTCCGCCGATTTCGGCATCCTCAGTTATTGTTTCCTTTAAGTACCCCAACTCCTCAGTGCCTCGATTTTTCTGCCGACTAACAGAGTCCATCAAGACATTAGCGACAACTAACCATTAGCGAAAAGCGTTCCAAAGGATAGTTGAGATAACCAACCATATGGTTGGGAGGATAAAGGTGGAGTGTGGCTTTTGGCTTATAGCCAACCTTTGAAAAAGTGTACACTGCTCAAAGACTAATGTAGTATTTAGTTAGGGTTTGGGGTGGGCTTAACAAAGCAAAAGACCCACCCGATTACTATGCTTGTTTTTAGTTAGGACTTTAGCGGGGTGGGTTTGGTGTGGAAACTGCACCGCCGCAGTACCCTTTAGCGCCCCACACCCACCCCACTTTAGCGCACCCCCCTTAGCCGGAGGCATAGTTTAGCGGATACTTTAGCGCCTTCTTTGACCCCACACAGCGCTGTAACAAATTTTGGTGGGGTGGGCTTTCAAAAAAAATTTTGAAAAAAATTTCATAACCCTACCCCCCTTCGCACTATCCATGTCCGAGGCTTTCGATGCAGCGTGGTCTATCCTGAAATATTCAGAAGGAGAGTGTGCTATTTGTGGAAAACAAGACGCTCTCTATATGCATCCCGGTGCAGGGCATGGTGCTGAACCCAGTTTGTGCAAAGATTGTGCA
>CALEZE010000066.1 GCA_937928235.1 uncultured bacterium
TACCCGGTGCCTTGCCTTTTGCAAATGAAGAGGCAATAAACAGAACCTTGATGCTTGGTGTGGCCATGGGTTGCAAGATAAATACCCACTCTAAGTTTGATAGAAAACACTATTTTTATCCTGACCTGCCGAAAGCCTACCAGGTGAGTCAATATGACCAACCGCTGTGTAAAGAGGGAGAGTTTATGGGTGTCAACATCAGGCGGGTACACTTGGAAGAAGATACCGGGAAACTTGTTCACCAGGTTGTGGACGGAAAAAAAGTGAGCTTGGTAGATTTTAACAGAAGT
Source organism: uncultured bacterium (assembly GCA_937928235.1). Lineage (GTDB taxonomy): Bacteria > Patescibacteriota > Microgenomatia > UBA8517 > UBA8517 > CALEZE01. Next base: position 291 of record CALEZE010000066.1, read on the forward strand.
GGTGTTCCACTCGTTGAAATGGTAACGGAGCCAGACTTTACTAAGGTAGACGAAGTAGTAGATTTCCTAAGAGAGGTTCAACTTACCGTTCGCTATTTAGGCATTTCAAATGCCGACATGGAAAAAGGAAGCATGAGACTAGAAGCTAATATTTCTGTGTACGAGGGAAAGGACCTCCCCAAGTACAAAGTCGAACTTAAAAACTTAAACTCCTTCAAATTTTTGGAGAAGGCATTAAAAGCCGAAATAAAAAGGCAAGAGGAAGCACTTGAAAAGGGCGAAAAGATAATCCAAGAAACTAGAGGTTACAACGAGGGTAGTGGAAAGACATTTTCCCAGCGCTCAAAGGAAGAAGCACAAGATTACAGGTATTTTCCAGAACCCGATTTACCCACCCTTGAAATTGACGAAGCTCAAATTTCAGATGTAAAAAAGGCCATGTCGGTTCTGCCCAATGAAATGAGAAAAAAACTAAGCGACAAGGGTTTACAAGAGAATTACTTGGAAATATTGGTACAAGACAAATCTCGAGCAGGGTACTTTTTGAAGGCGTCAGAATTGGCAGAGGAACATGAGATTGAGGTAAAGACTGTGGCGGATGCAATGGTTAATACCAAACTAGACGAGGAATACCAAGAGCCAGCAGGATTGGTGAAAAAACTTTTGGAGGTTACTAAAAAAGATTTCGCAAACGAAACGGAAACAGTAAATGCAGTGAAAGCGGTTTTGGAGAAAGAAGAAAAGGCAGTTGCTGATTACAAAGCTGGAAAGAAAGAAGTGATAGGATATTTAATTGGTATGGTACAGAAGGACCTAAAAGGAAAAGGAGAGGTAGAAACAGTGAGAACTCAACTTGAAAAGCAATTGGATGACAGATAAAGAACCAACTGAACAAACAATCGCTGGAGCCTGGAGGGCCAATAGAGATTTGGGAGACACAAGTGATGGCAGATCCATTCTGGGAAATGACAAAACTGGCTCAGCGATTCTTTCCGAATACGAGAGGGCTCAGAAGTTAGAATCTGAAAACATTAGAGATCATCTGACGGGTGCCTTCAACCGAAGATATTTAGAGAGCGAGGCTCGTAAATTAGCGGCGAATGAAGACCTGTTTTCAATTGTTTTTCTGGATATAGACGAGTTTAGAAGATTTAATAATGTTTATGGGCACGACCTAGGGGATGCTGCCCTGAAACACTTAGCAAATGTTGCCGAGGGAGAAGTCAAAAGTGCTAGACCCACAGGGAAAGAGGATGTTTTTGCAAGATGGGGTGGGGAGGAGTTTATGATTTTGCTCAGAGATGTTTCGGATCTAGAAGTTGCAGTAAAAGTAGCCGGGAGAGTCCGCACAGCCGTTGAAAATTCTACTTTCAAAGATAATGACGGGAAAAATCTGATACTGACTGTTTCTGGGGGAGTTGCTTCCCGAAGAGAAGGCGAGAAGCTAGAGGAGACGATTAAAAGGGCAGACGAGGGTCTTTTGAAAGCAAAAGCATTGGGTAAAAACAGGATAGAATCAAACTAAAATGGCTGATAAATTTACACACCTACATGTACATACAGAATATTCTCTTCTAGACGGACTTTCCAAAACCGAAGGCCTAGTTAGACATGTAAAAGAGCACGGTATGAATTCTGTAGCTATAACGGACCACGGTGTGATGTATGGGGCAATCGAGTTTTACAAAGCAGCCAAAAAGGAAGGTGTGAAGCCTTTAATTGGGATGGAAGCTTACACAACAGATGTTCCACTAACAGAAAGGCCCGAACGGGGCAAATTTAAAAACTACCACCTTCTACTTTTGGCGAAAAACGAAGAGGGTTACAGAAACTTAATGAAATTAACCTCAATTGCCCACCTGGATGGTTATTACTACAGACCAAGAGTTGATAGGGAAACTTTGGCCAAATATTCCAAGGGTCTGGTTTGTACATCCGCATGTGCACAAGGCGAGGTGGCACAATCACTACTTGGTGAAGGGTACAAAAAGGCAAAAGAGATAGCCGGGTGGTTCTCTGATGTTTTTGGAAAAGACTATTACTTGGAGGTTCAGAGACACAGATATTCTGAATTTGTTGATTCATTAGATAATGCAGAACTTAGAAGAGAAGTTTCCCAGATGGCAGAGAACGAAAAAACAATCAATAACGGTGTGGTGAAGCTTAGCCGAGACTTAGGAATTCCCTTGGTTGCAACCAATGACGCCCACTATATCAAGAAAGAAGACGCGACGGCACAGGATACGCTTGTTTGTATTGCCACAGGCAAGAATGTCTCAGATATTAAAAGGCTGAGGTTTATCGATACACCTTCGTACTATGTTGCGCCACCTGAGGAAATGAAGGAGCTTTTTCAAGACATCCCTGATGCTATTGAAAATACTGTAAAGATTGCAGAGAAGTGTGACTTGGAAATTTCCACGCTGGGCAAATGGTACTTTCCAGACTTGGATTTAACAAAGGGCCAGGACGATGGAGAGTACTTGAGGCGGTTGGTTAATGAGAGATTGCCCGAAAAGGTAGAAAAAGTGACAAAGGAAGTCAAAGACAGACTTGAACAGGAACTTGAAATAATCGTTAAAAAAGGTTTTGCACCATACTTTTTAGTAGTTATGGACATTGTTAATTGGGCAAACGAGAGGGGAATTGTAACAAATACCAGAGGGTCCGCAGCAGGTTCGCTTGTTTCTTTTGTTCTAGGAATAACCACTGTAAATCCTCTGACCTACTACTTGCCGTTCGAGAGGTTTTTGAACCCATTTAGGCCACTTCCTCCTGATATCGATTTGGATGTTGCTGACGACAGGAGAGAGGAAATGCTTGAGTATATTTCTGAAAAGTATGGCAAGGACAAGGTTGCACAAATTTGCACATTCGGACGGATGCTTTCGAGGGCGGCCGTTAGAGATGTCGCGCGGGTGCTGGGCTACGATTATGCGACAGGCGACAGAGTTGCAAAGCTTATCCCTCCTCCCAAACAAGGGTTTCCCATAGACATACCAAAAGCCCTTAAAGAGACAAGGGACTTAAAAGAGCTTTATGATTCAGACCAGGATGCAAAGAGAATATTGGACTTAGCTGAGCAACTAGAAGGTAGTGCGAGACATGTTTCTGTGCATGCAGCCGCTGTTGTTATATCTCCAACTGAACTTGAAGACTTTACTCCACTTCAAAGAGAGCCTTCGGGAGAAAAAGTAATTACCCAATACGAAATGCACGCCGCCGAAGATGTAGGGCTTATTAAATACGATATTTTGGGAATAAGAAACCTTTCTATTCTTGGATCATCAGTTGACTTAGTTGCTAAAACCAAAGGAAACGAAATAAATATCCAAGAGATTCCTCTGGACGACAAAAGAACTTTTGAAATGCTAGGTAAGGGGGATACCATGGGAGTTTTTCAACTTAGTGGTTCGGGGATGACAAGGTATCTTAAAGATCTAAAACCAGAAAGGATTGAAGACCTTATGGCCATGGTTGCTCTTTACAGACCCGGACCAATGCAGGTGATCCCGGAATACATAAAAAGAAAAAGGAATCCAAAACTTGTTAAATACCCTGACCCCAGGATGAAGAAATTCTTGGAAAGCTCTTATGGGCTTCTAGTTTACCAGGACGACCTTTTGTTTTCCGCACTCGAACTTGCGGGTTATACATGGGAAGAAGCCGACAAATTTAGGAAAGCGGTTGGTAAAAAGATACCTGCTGAAATGAGAGCACAGAAGGAGAAGTTTGTAAGCGGAATTGTGGAAAATGGACAAACTAAGGAGTTTGCCGAGATGCTTTGGGATTTGTTTGAACCTTTTCAGGCGTACGGTTTTAACAAAGCGCATGCGGCCAGTTACGGAATGGTTGCTTATCAGACGGCCTATATGAAGGCGAATCACCCCGTCGAGTACATGACTGCTCTTTTGACAGCCGAGTCTGGCAATAACGACAAAATTTCAGAAGCTATAGCAGAATGTAGGCGAATGAAGATAAAGGTGTTACCCCCTGACATCAATGAAAGCCAGGATAATTTTACTGTAATTCAAGATAAAGATTCTCTCGGAGGGCAAGCTATTAGGTTTGGGCTTAACGCCATCAAAAATGTGGGCGCTGCTGCGGTGGAAGCTATTTTTGCAGCTAGAGATGAAGGTAATTTCGCTTCATTTGCAGATTTTCTTTCTCGCGTTGATTCAAGAAAAGTGAACAAAAAGGTTGTGGAAAGCCTTATTAAGGTGGGTGCTTTAGAGGCTTTTGGAAAGAGGGCACAGCTTTTGGCGGTTCTTGATGAAGTAAGAAGTAAAGTTACAAAACCAGCTGGCACAAAAGGACAACAAGGGCTTTTTGGAGGTGAAGACTTGGAAAAGACCAAGTCCGCTACCGGCACTTTGCCTGTCGTTGATGTGGATGATTTTTCTGAAGATGAGCTTCAGAGCCTGGAGAGGCAGCTACTTGGGTTTTCATTGTCAGCAAGACCCATTGAGGAGCTAATTGCACCATTTCTACATAAAACCACTCACAGGATTTCAGAAATCAGCAACAGCGAGGAGGATAGGGTGGCTGAAGAAGTTAGTATTGCCGGGGTGGTAACTGAAGTGAGAACTGTCGTAACAAAAAGGAGCGGGCAGGAGATGGCATTTGTAAAAATCGAGGATGGAACTGGTGCGATTAATGTGGTTGTTTTTCCAAGCACCTATAAGGAAACAAGGGGAACCTGGGTAGATAACAGGGCAGTCTTAATCAAAGGGAAAGTAGACAATAGGGACGATGAGCTTTCCCTCCTAGCAAATACAATATCTACAAAGGAAAACATGGAAGGTACAACGGAGGGTTCAGGAGACGAAGTGTTTATCAAAATACCCAAACATGTGGGAACGGATGAACTTAGAAGGCTTAAGGACTTGCTTCTAGGCAATCCAGGGAACCAGAAAGCAACCCTTATTTTTGAAAAGCAAAACAACAAAAGATACAAACTTTCCCAGGGTATTGCCTGGGACAGGAATCTAGCAGCGCAGATAGCGGATGTTCTAGAGGGAAAAGAGCTTTCTTAGCCTGGAATTTTATTTATTCCTGATATACAATACTACTCGACATGGCATTATTCGCTAAACATAAAGATACCAAATTTGGCGTTGGAGACACCGTCCGTGTTCTTCAAAAGATCAAAGAGGGCGACAAGGAAAGAACTCAAGCATTTGAGGGTATGGTTATTGGAATAAAAGGCAGGGAGGAAAACAAATCCTTTACGGTTAGAAGGATTGGCGCACAGCAAATTGGAGTAGAAAGAATCTTTCCTCTTGAAGTCCCCACCATTGAAAAGGTTGAAGTAGTTAGGAAAGGCACAAAGGGCGTAAGGCGTGCTAAGCTTTACTATACAAGGGAAAAATCAAGAAGAAATGTCGAGGAAATCTATTCCAGAACTGCAAGAAAAGATGCTTCCGCTGCAAAGAAAAAAGTCTCCAAAGGCAAAGCAACGTCCAAAAAGTAACACTAGTTCTGGTCACATTGGAGAAGTTTATGCCTCTAAACTTCTTGAAAGTAAAGGCTACGAAGTAATTACCCGTAATTTTAGAAGCAAGTTTGGGGAACTAGACTTGGTTTGCCTGGATAAAGATACTTTGGTCTTTGTTGAAGTAAAGACTAGGTGGTCTAATAAGTTTGGTAAACCCGAAGAAGCTGTGACTCCGAAAAAACTTTCAAATATCGCAAGAGCGGGCGAATACTTTTGGTTACTCCACCCCACCCTACCTAAAAAATTTAGAATAGATGTTGTGGCGCTAGAAGTAAGAGGTGGAAAGGTGGTCTCAGAAAAAATAATCAATGTATAAAGTAGAAAGGCTAGAGGTTGGTCAATTAAAAGCAAATTGCTATATCGTTGCCAACAACGAACAGGCAGTTGTTGTAGACCCCGGCGATGACGCTGAATACATCATAAACAAGATTAGGGATCTTGATGTTTCTCCGGTTGCAACTGTTGCTACTCACGGGCATTTTGACCATGTGATGGCAGCTGCTGAGGTGAAGCTTGCCTACAATATACCTTTTATCGCAAGTAGAGACGATGTTTTTTTGCTCGAACGGGTCCCAGAAACTGCTAAGCACTTTTTAAAAATTGAAGCGCCACCGGCCCCGGCACCCGATTTTGAGGTTAAAGAAGGGTCAGACATCTCCTTTGAGAATATAGAGTTTGAGATACTCGCTATCTCAGGGCATTCTCCGGGAAGTGTTGCTTACTACAACAAGAAAGAAGCCATAGTCTTTTCAGGAGACCTTGTTTTTGCAGATGGCCTGGTGGGAAGAACGGACTTAAGTTACTCAAACAAAGAGGAGCTTAAAAGATCCATCATCAAGCTTTTGCAGCTACCAGGAAAGACTATTGTTTATCCCGGACACGGTGAGAGAACCACTATTAATGAGCTGAAGACAATTTTTGACAAGCAACTGGGTGGTTGATAATCTTAGAGTGATGTTTAAACTTCCAGATCTTCCATATAGTTTCGATGCCCTTGAGCCGCATATTGATTCTAGGACAATGGAGATCCACCATGGCAAACACCATGCCGGTTATGTTGAAAAACTAAATAAGGCGCTAGAAGGAAAGGATGATCTTTTGCAAA
>CALEZE010000067.1 GCA_937928235.1 uncultured bacterium
AATCTCCAAGCCAAATTATGGCCGGCATCATGTCTGCATAGCACGCCTTCTTAAATTTTTCCTCCTGCACTTTACAAATCCACAAAGGGTCATTTTCGTCAATTTCCAAGCCATACGCGCGGTTGTAATAACCAATAGATATAGAGTCAAAGATACCTGTAGCACAAAGATGAAGTTCTTCCTCCCCTGGAGATATTTCTTCACAAAGTTTGAGTGCTGGGTCTACCATTCCAAGGACATCTCCCCAGAGTCTTTCGTCGTGCACATTTGTCCAACCGTGACCTATCCCGTGGTAACAAGCAAGATACGCGCGCCTAGGATTTCCCTTGATTGCACCGCTTACATAATCACAAAATTCTTGAGCAAGTTTTGGATCCCCGGATTTGGCAACTAAATTTTCCATAAAGCCGTGATAAAACCCATATGCGCAGTAGCTCGTTTTGTCGCTAACTTCAAAGTCAGTGTCAGAAGTAAAAAGCTTGTATGCCTCATCGCCCAGTATGTGCACAAAATCATGGCATACACTAGCAAAGGCAGGGTCAACATCCGTCATTTTTGCAATTGCTTCGAATGCGGCATCCATCCCCTCCTTGTGTATTGTCTCCTCCACAAGTTCGCTCCAACACCTAATTTTTTCACCCTCAGTAAGCTCTGCACACTCTGCTACCCTTTTGTCGGTCATAACGGGCGCTCTTTTGTTCCAAAGGAGGACCCCCAGGATTGCAGCACTCACGACCAAAGCGACTTTTACAATTAACTTTTTGTTTTTAAATTTTGTCTTTGCCATGTGTTCTCAGTAATAAAAAGCTTACACTCTTCTTTTTCCTCTGCTGCCAACAATTTGTATGCGCAAAACTCCTCAAGCAACTCCTTCGCGTCTCCCTCGGGTGCATTCCGATATGTAGAAACGGTTAGCGCCGAAAAGCATAAATCTTCTAATTCGGCTTGCAAACTCTTGCACACCTTAATACCATCCTGCCAGTTTTTGTTATTGGTAACTGCTGGAAAAAGGCTCACCAAACCATCAATGGCATATTTCTTGTATTCGTTTTCAATCTGAGAATCAACCACAAATTGCACTCTTTCTTCGAAACCCTCACCAAACGCAGCGTGAAGAATCACAGACATTTCCTGATAACAAACTGGTCTAAACTCTTCTTTCTGGAACGAGCAAACATTGTAGTAGTCAGCAAGCGACATGTTCCCCATGTTGTGCTCCCTAAAAACCAGGATATCAGAAATTCCGCCGTAAATTCCTCTCATGCAGTGCTCTGTCTTGTAAAAATCATTTTCCAAAATCTTTTTACAGACCTCCTCCCCTTTTGCCACCATTTCACTAAATGTGCCTGTAGTACGCAAATCGTCGGTCAAGGTATAAATTGCCCCATGGCCGATACCGTGATAACAAGAGCTTGCCAAATTATCATCCCCCAGCGAAACAGTCTCGCAAAAATGATCTGCATCTTTGTGTCTGCCGGTTAAAATAAATGATGTCATGAATGCGTGATAAAAACCGAAGTTGCACAAGCTTCCGTCGTTTTTTTCTCCAAAATTAATGCCACCCTGGCGCTCGTATAGTCTAAATGCTTTATCTCCAATAAGATGTGCCAAAAGATGACACTCATCAACTTCGAGGCTCGAACTCTTTCCTCTGTGGTTGGAAAGTAGCGCAAAAGCCTCAGGAACACCCTTTCTGTTGACAGCCCGTTCGAGAACTCTCTCAAGACAATCTGTTTCTGCCTCCTCCCCCTTGCCGAGGCAGGGATATTTAAAAGGGTTTTGGTTAATGACGAATAGCGCCGCTACTAAAAGTAACACTGCAAAAGCCGCCGCTGCCGTTTGCCTGGTAATCCTTTTCTTCGCCATTAGCGCCCCATCTCTCTCTCCTTCTTGAGAAAATCAAAACACATATTTCTTTCCTCTTCGCTTAAAACTTCCTTTTTACAAAAAGCTTCAGCCTTTCTATCTCTACTGCTATCGGGCTCATTCCAATAAAGAGCACTCACCATCCCCAAAAGACATGCATCTTTATACTCAACTGGAAGGCTTTTACACACCTCAATCTCATCTGACAACGCCTCCCCAATGTTGCTTGCATAAACAACGGCAAGCCCACCAACTAGGCTAATCCTCCCCTCCCCCAGTCTCGAGTCCGACATCGCTTTTTCTATAACTTCTGAAAAACTGTTTGGATTGACCGGATAAGTGATAACAGCAACCTCCTCATAACAAATTTCCTTGTACGCATCTTGTACATCAAAACAAAGTTCATAGAAACTTTGTTTGTCGGGATAATTTTTAACAGCCTCTTCTAAATTAATTGTGTCTGCAAGACCGCCATAGACTCCCTTCACACAGTCAATAAGTTTGCGCCCAGATTCCTTGCCCAAAATCTTCTCGCACATATTAATTCCCTCCGTTAATGCAGTTTCAAGGCTAACATTGGTGTTTTCAGCAATTGCAAAAATTGCGCCGTGACCTATACCGTGATAACAAGCCTCCGAAACGCCAGGTTGCTTGGCAACTAATGCTTCACAAAACTCACTTGCTCTTTCCCCCTCGCCGCTTAGGATTGTTTCTGTCATAAATGAGTGATAGTAACCGTGATTGCAAACCTGAGCTTCGTCTCCAAAATCAAGCTCGTACCCCTTCCTGTAAAGCCTGTATGCTTCGTCACCAACATAGTGAGCCAAGAAGTGGCAGTCCTCTGCGCCCAAGTTGTCATCTAGTCTCTGGTAGTAATACAAGTAGGCTATGGCACCACCCACATCTTCGTTCTCGACAAACTTGTCTAGAACTGTCTTTAGGCAATCAAACTTGTCTTCAACAGAGGCATGTAAACACTCGGACTTTTTTGGGTCAACGGTGTTTATGTCATTAAACAAAAAATATGAAGCAGCCAGAACAAAAATTGCTAATATAATCAGCGGTTTTTTCTTATGCCTTAAAATCGGTCTCATTTAGTCCGCGTAATACGATGTGGGGAGTTCTTGGTTGACGGCGCTACTCACTTCATAGTTTTCATAGGCTTCGAGACAAGTGTTTTTGTACAATTCTTTGTCAAAACCGTTGCAGTACGCGATAGTTTCCTCTAGCGAATAAATGCTCCCTAATTTGGTTATAATCTCCAAATAACAAATGTCGCGCTCCTCCTCTTTAAACAAACCGTTGTCGCACAGCTTTGAAGCCTCTTCAAAGTGATATCCGGAAGCAGGGATTTCTGCTATTCCCCAAACCATGCCTTCTATGCAAGCCCTTTTGTGCTCAAAAGGAAGTGCCTGACAATAGGTAATCGCATCATCTATTCTTTTTTGATCTTTCTCGCGTCTTAAGAAATATGAGGCGCCAAGTCCTTTTATCGCATCTCTTTTGTAAATTACATTTGGACTTCTAATAGCGCTTGCAACAAAGTAAGAGAAAGGCTCCTCGTCCTCCGGGTTTATCTCCTGCCCCGGGCGTCTCACAACATAAGTTCCCAAATCGTAATAGCAAAGTCTTTTATATTCCTCTTCGCTTTCGCTCAGACACATATCATAAGGGTTCTCTAGAAGAACGAAATCTGGGTAAACATCCTTCCTTGCTGTGTCCATGAGCCCAGAATATAATCCATCAAGGCACCAATAAACCTTGGGTAGATCATTCTCAAGAGTATTTGCACAAAGCTCACGAACAGAATAAACAAGCTCTTCAGTATCTTTTATCCCAAATTCCTCAACGGCGGTAAAAGTCGCACCATGTCCTATGCCGTGATAACAATTAAGTTTTGCGCCATGCTCTTTGGACTTTAAAGAGTCACAAAACTCACGCGCCTTGGGGAGTTTATCAAGCCTGTTAAAAGAAGCCATAAAGGCGTGATAAAAACCGTGTGAACAAATGCTCCCCGCATCCGCATCTTCAAGCTCTACTCCTTGCGCAATAATGGGCACCCTCTTTTCTACTATTTAGTGGGCTAGTGCTTTACAATCCGCCGTAATGTATTGCTGAGCTTTCTGAAAGTCTTTTAAATAATAAAGCGCACCCGCAATGTCTTTTTTGTCAAGAAATTTATCAATATTTTCTTTAAGGCAACGCACTCTTTCATCTTCTGTCTTGTTGTCACACTTGCCCAACCTCGAGCCGGAAAGATAGTAAATTGCACCACCCAGAAGGAGGAATAAAACAAAAACTATCGCTATTAAACTGTTTGTATTTTTAGTTTTTGCCATATAAACCCGTGCACTCGCTCTTTTGAGGGTCTTCTAGAGTATCGCAAATTAGCAATGCTTCCTCAACAGAGTAAAATCCTCTTAGCTTAGAAATTACATGACCCAAACAAACCTTTTTCTCACCCACGGTTAAATAGTCGTTCATACAAACGGCTTTTGCCGCCTCAAAGTGCTCACCGAAAGGTGGGTATTCAAGAACGGCGTGCACCATTCCTTTAAGACAGGCGGTGTTATAAACCCCTGGGAGTGCTCGGCAGTAATCTATATCTTTCGCCTCAAATGTTAGGCCCTGATTACCTTTATCAACCATGTAAAAAAGAGCCAAGCCATATATTGCAGTTTCTTTATTTTCTATTTTGTTGCTACTCAAAACTTTTGCAAAAATATTCTCCATATTTATCTCAGATTCCCCGGGCTCTGGTGTCTCGTCTCTTGAAAGTGCTCCCACAACCGTGCTTAAACTTAGATAACAAATCTCCTTGAACTCCTCCCTCTCGTCTAAACAAAGATCAAACGGCGTCTCCAAGACCTCAAAGTTGGCGTAAAGATCCGCGGTTGATACATCTAGAAGTCCCCCATAAATTCCATCCAAACACCAATACACCTTTTCTTCAGCGCCCTCCATTACTGTGTCGCAAAGCACCCTTCCTTCAGCAACAACGGCATGCATTGTAGAAAGCCCTCTTTCTTCAACAAAAGTTAAAACTGCTCCATGGCCTATACCGTGGTAGCAGGCTTCAACAACTCCTTTGTGCTTTGAGTAAAGTCTTTCGCAAAAGAGCCTTGCCTTATCAAACTCTTTGTCTCTAACAAGAGCAGCCATAAAGTCATGATAATAGCCATATTGGCAAACACCAGCAGAATCAGCATCTAATATCTCTACCCCATCTCTATAAAGATCAACGGCAGACTCCCCTATGTAGTGAGCAAGTCCGTGGCAATCTCCGGAAATAATTGGGGTAGACTTTTGATAGTCGTCTAGATACTTTAGTGCTTCAGAAATATTCCTTTTTTCTATATATTTATCGATATTTTCTTTAACACAAGAGACCTTCTCGTCCTCAACTACACCCTCACAAGAC
>CALEZE010000068.1 GCA_937928235.1 uncultured bacterium
GTTTCGTATTCAAATTCAACCAAATATTCCCCAACAACTTGCTGGAAACTTTGTCCCAATCCATGCCCGAAGACGAGGGATGGCACCATCAAGAAGTTAACGAACACAAGAAGTAATATGAATTTCTTAATCATTCCTAAACCAGGCTATCAAGGCGGAGTTGGTATGTCAACAGCATCCCGAAAACTATTTTCCCTTCTTCCTTGTGGCCTTTTTGAGCGCGGCCCGAGAAATAAGCGAATAAAATAGGGCTCCCAAGACAGCCGAAACTGCCACCAAAACTTCTTGGGTATATCTGGCTAAGAACTTAGCAGGGTGAACATTAATTCCAAACCCTGCCTCGACAAATATTTCGCCTCCCTCGTCCAAAAACTCTAGCTCAACCTGATAGTTTCCTTTCACTGGCAGGGCAGTGGTAATCCTAGAGCCTTCACTCACTATGTCTGAATTGAGCCTGGCAAAAACCACTCTTTCACCAGTATTCTCCTTGGAAAATACCACAAACAAAGAATCATGCCGCACTGGCTCAAGGGTGACTTTATCAAGCAAAGTGAAGATGTAGGTAATGGGTTGCCGCGCAATCAAATCCTCTTCTGTAGCGTCGTATATCATCTCAACAACATAGTCGCCCTTCACTTGGACAACCCGCTCACCGTTAATATCTTGTGCAAATACAGAGACTGCAAAAATTAGGGGTAGTAATAAAAAAAGAAGTACTTTGGACATTACTTGATGCTAGAATTGTTTCTTGCCAGTGTCAATCCGGGTTTACCTAAATACAATACTCATGCCCATAAAAAGGCTTACCTTTTGCAGGAACATAACAAGCTGTGACAGTAGTAGTTTCCTCACCCGTTTCTTCAATAAATACCGGTGCTTGTATGGTAACTCCTAAAAGATTTCCCGTTTCCGTCTCAGCGACACCTCCACACCTGGTTACTTCTACCCCCACAACATCAATTTCTTCGCAGGCAGGAGTAATAAGGCTCGTAAGTTCTTCTGTAAAGACCTCTTCTGCTAGTGAATAGTCGTTGACAGTTATTTCTTTGTCCTCCAAAAGAGTCCAGATCCTTGAGTATTTTGAATTGCCGTCCTTTGTTGCAACAAACAAGAAAGAATACGAAGCGGCTCCCTTTGTCCAGGTTCCGAAATAAGCAATTTCCTCCTCAGCGGCATCAACTCTCGAAAGCTCTATGCCTTGGGGTAATAGTTCCTCCTTCATGGCATCTTTGACAAAGTTTACAGCCTCCTCCGCCAGTTTTTCATCCATTTACGAGCGTACAACCACACCATCAATTGCATACTCCTTTACTACGCTCTCACCCTCTTCTTGATTGCCGTTTTTCTGGTTATAAAAGTAGCGCCCAAAGAACATCCGAACCAAGACAGTTAGGGGT
>CALEZE010000069.1 GCA_937928235.1 uncultured bacterium
TTTGCGTACTGAAAGTGGCTGGTTTTCCTAACCATCCCAGCTACTTCGTATCCTTTATCTAGAAGAAGCTCCGCCAAATAAGAGCCGTCCTGTCCAGTTATACCCGTAATGAGGGCTGTTTTTTTCTTTTTTGCCATTCGACTACCTATCATACTATTTATGTTTAGCCGATTTCAATGCCTTGATGTGTTTGATACAATATGACTAGGTGATGGGATATGATGTATCCAAATTACACAACAATTATAAGAAAGGCCTACGGCTCATTGAGCCTCAGGCTCGGAGAGGAGGCGATATATTACTACTATGGTTGTAGTCAAAAAGAAACAGGGCGAATCGGAAGACAAATTAATTGCTCGCTTCAGAAAGAAGATCTTAAATTCAGGTCTCCTTATAGAGTTGCGTGACAAAGACCGCTATACGAAGCCCTCGCAAAGAAGAAAAGAAAACAAATATAGAATCAAGCACTTGATCGAATTGGAAAAGAAAAGAAATAAGTAAAACTATTTCTTCCTTCTAGGTTCTTTTAAAAAACTCTCCACAAATTGAGTTCTGTGGTGTGGTGTTATACCATGCGAAATTAGCGCTTCTTTGTGCTCTGCCGTGCCGTAGCCCTTGTTTTTGTCCCACTTATATACCGCAAATTCTTGCAGGAATCCCAGCTTTTTCATTAAGTTGTCCCGATAAACTTTGGCAATAATTGATGCCGCAGAAACTGAAAAAATCTTAGCGTCAGCCCCAGGAATTGCGTTTTGCTCTATATGCGCAATTTCCCTTATTTTCGGTATATTTTTACCATCAATGAGTAAATAATCTAATCTACCCTTGATACTAACTTCCACTTCTTTCACGGACCGATAAAAACCCGAAGTGACAGCATTTACTATCCCCTTTTTATTAATAGTGTCCACAGACACCTCCCCCACACCCCAGGAAAGTGCATTTTCTTTTATCCAAACGCTTGCCTTTTGCCTCTGATTCTTGGTCATCTTTTTGGAGTCCCTCACTACAATGTCTTCTGGAAGAATTACCCCTCTACCAAAAACCACACAAGCGGCAACAAGGGGGCCTGCAATACTTCCCCTTCCCACCTCATCCACGCCACCAATGAACTTTAAGCCTTTACTTCTGAGGTTGTTTTCGAAGGCGAAATCCAACTTTTGCATGCAATAAAGTATAGCAACTTAGTTTTTCCATTCCTTCCTGCTCAATCGCTCTTGTTCCTCTTTTGTAAGTATGGAGGGCAAAAGTTCACAAAAGTCTCTCCCGCCTAAAAAAATGTAAGCTTCTTTTTTAACTTTTTCTCTAACCACTGCACCACCATATCCCACAAAAAAGTCCACCTCATCTCTGGCTTCCAGGTCAGTCACGCTGTCGCCTATATAAACAGTTCTTACCGAAGAATTTTTGGTAACTTTTTTAATAGCTTCGGCCTTGCCTCCGTTATTTGAAAGCGGCCCTTTGCTATCAAAGCCTGTGTATTCTCCACCTTCCGAATGGAAAACCTTATTGCAGATAACATGCTTTTTCTTTATTCCCAAATGCCTAGCCAGAATACCGACCGCGGGATTAAAGTTCCCCGTTAGAATCCATACCTCTTTATCTAAAACCTTGAGCGCCTGGACAACTTCCTCAACACCAGGCGACAAATTATTGCAATATGCCTCTCCCAGTTTTTCTAAATCCCCGAAACTGGGTGCGATAGTATTCATTTTTGCGATCATAGCCTCGTTAAAGCTAATCTCCCCCTCCATGGAAAGCCTGGTAAGTCTTTCCATTTCTTCACCCAGAGACTTTTGAGAAGCAAGCCAATCCAAACCCTCTATCTGTACAAGAGTACTGTCTACATCAAAAACTATTGCCTGGTATGGTTTTTTATTCTTTTCAATCATTTTTACGCCATAAAAAAACTCCCTTTTCGGGAGTATCCTTAAAGTTCTTTTTTAGTTCAGGAACTAAGAATACTCCGCCACAAAGGAAGTGGTGGATGTAACTGAACTATTATTTGTGTTTAGAAAATTCATAGCTTG
>CALEZE010000070.1 GCA_937928235.1 uncultured bacterium
CTGCAAACTCTCTCTTTGTTCCCCGCAACCTCCTTAAATCCAGCCCTGGTTGGCTTTTTGCACTTTGGGCAAACTAGGGCAATTTTGGAAAGAGAAAGTGGTCTTGGAACTTCGTAAATTCCGCCCTTTTGCCCTTGGAATCCTTTAACATGCTTTTTGTAAATATTTAATCCAGGAACCAAAACCTTCGCATCAGACGGAAAGACTTTTTCGACTTCGCCCTCGCGACCCTTGTCTTTCCCCAGTGTCACTTTTATTTTGTCTCCTACTTTTAATTTGAACATAATTTATTAAACAACCTCTCTCGCTAGCGACGCTATTTTTGTATAACCTCTTTCCTTAACTTCTCTAGCAATTGGTCCCAAGATCCTCGTTCCTTTGGGTAAACCATTCTTGTCGATTATGACTCCCGCGTTGTCATCAAAGCGGACATAGGTCCCATCTTTCCTTCTAACTTCCTTTCTTGTGCGCACTATCACTACCTTCACTTTCTCTTTATCTTCCACCGATCCTGCAGGATCAGCTCCCCTGACTACACAATTGATCACATCACCAATAGATGCTTTCTTGCCTATTCTCGTAGATATTCCCATAACTCTGAGCTTCTTTGCTCCCGAATTGTCAGCTGGTTTTAATATACTTCTTAGTTGAATCATTTTTGTTTACTTTTCTTGGTTTCTTTTTTCTTGGTTTCACCTAATATCTCGACAAGTCTCCACCTTTTTGTCTTACTGTAGGGCCTTGAGTCTACAAAGTTAACTTCGTCACCAACTTTGGCACCAATTTCGTCGTGCACATGATATTTTTTGGCTTTTCTTATCCTTTTTTTGTAGATAGGGTGTTCGAAAAACCTTTCAACAACCACGGTTGCCGTCTTGGACATCTTTGTTGAAACAACTTTACCTGTAAATGTTTTCATTGTTTATTTTGTCTCCTTAGTATTTTCTTGACTAGCTATTATTTCCTTTTCTTTAATAAGGGTTAATATCTGTGCAATGTCGTTTTTCA
>CALEZE010000071.1 GCA_937928235.1 uncultured bacterium
TATAGACTGTAAAAAGACCTAGGCTAATGAACAACAGCAAGCTTAAAAGTATTGCAAAAAAACTGGTAGCCCCCAAGAAGAGTATACTTGCTGCAGACGAAAGCACGGGAACCATCGAGAAACGGCTTAATCAGATAAAGGTAAAGTCTACAGAAAAAAGCAGAAGAGACTACAGAGAACTTCTTTTTACTTCAAAAGGAATTGAAAAATATATAAGCGGCATTATTTTGTATGACGAAACACTTAGACAGAAGGCAAGTGATGGCACTTCTTTTGTAAAACTTCTTGAAGGTAAGGGAATTGTTCCTGGGATTAAGGTGGATAAGGGGGCTAAGGATTTGGCAGCTTTTCCTGGAGAAAAAGTTACAGAAGGTTTAGATGGCCTTAGGGAAAGATTTGAGGAATATGCAAAAATTGGTGCCGGCTTTTCTAAGTGGAGAGCTGTTATTACTATTGGTAAAAATATTCCCACAGAAGCTTGTATTCATGCGAACGCGCACGCCCTTGCAAGGTACGCTGCTCTAAGCCAAGAGGCAGGTATTGTGCCAATTGTTGAACCAGAGGTTTTAATGAACGGTGACCATTCAATCAAAAGGTGTGCAGAAGTAACCGGGAGAACGCTGGATGCGGTATTCACAGAACTTGCCAGGTACGAAGTCTTCCTTGAGGGAATGCTTCTTAAGCCAAATATGATTATTTCTGGCTCCGAAGCTAAAAAACAGTCTTCTGTCAGAGAGGTTGTCGAGACTACCCTAAAGGTTTTTCGCGAATTTGTCCCCAAAAGAGTTCCTGGAATAGTTTTCTTGTCGGGGGGGCTCTCTCCGGATGAGGCAACAGAAAGGCTAAACGCCATCAACAAGATGGGAAAGCAACCTTGGGAGTTGAGCTACTCTTTCGGTAGAGCTTTGCAACAAGAGGCACTCCTTACATGGGAAGGAAAAGAAGCAAAGAAAAAAGAAGCACAGGAAGTGTTTATCAAAAGGGCTTCATTAACTTCAACATCTAGGTCCGGTTCGTTATAACCTCAAAAAATGATTAACCTTCCCAAACTTCAAGATGCAGATGTTGCAGGGAAAAGGGTTTTAG
>CALEZE010000072.1 GCA_937928235.1 uncultured bacterium
AGCAGAGGTTAATAACTTGGGAATCCGTGAATTAATAGGTACCGGCTCGTCAAGTTACAGAGGCTCAATAGCTTCCCGAGTTCACAATATTGGCGTTGCATCAAGCCGTTTCCGGGGTGTGCTTGTAAAGCCAGGTGAAATTTTTTCTTTTAATCAGGTTTTGGGCGATGTTTCCGCCTACACCGGCTACAAACAAGCTTATGTTATAAAAGATGGGCAAACAGTTCTGGGAGATGGAGGAGGGGTTTGCCAGGTATCCACAACACTTTTTAGGGCGGTTCTTGATGCGGGGTTGCCCATTGTTGAAAGGCGAGCCCACTCTTATCGTGTGGGGTACTACGAACAAGACTCGCCCCTGGGGCTTGATGCCACAATATACTCGCCCACGACTGATTTGAAGTTTAAAAACGATACACCTGCGCACCTTTTGATACAAAGCTATTACAATCCATCAAAAGCACGGCTTGAATTTGAAATCTATGGCACAGATGACGGAAGGGTTGCTACAGTTTCGAAACCTGTTACCACAAGCACTTCCCCGCCACCAGAAGACCTGTACATTGACGACCCAACACTTCCCGCCGGCACAATCCAGCAAATAGATTACAAAGCCTGGGGCGCAAAAGTTCATTTTAATTACGCAGTAGAAAAAGACGGAGAAGTAATATATGAAAAAACTTTCTATTCAAACTACCAACCATGGCAGGCGAAGTTTTTAAGAGGAACTGGTCCAACCAGCTAAGTTGTTTCTGTAATCTATCCAGACATAAATCTCTTCAGGTTCTGGTGTCCAGTTCTCAATTCTTTCACCTTTTTTCTTAAAAGCAGCGTGTACAGAACTTTTTCTGACGACATATAAAAGTTCCGCACCGTCAACCTTCGCACCAATCCACGAAGTGTCTTTGTTGAATCCCCAATGCACAACTCCCTTCTTCTCAGAAATACTTATTATTTCATGTCTGCCATTAAGAAGCCTCTCGCCATCTCTTTCCGTGAACCTCGTCCTTAACTGGCTTTTCACAAAGTAATTTTCTCCGACATGCTCAATTTCGCCTCCTAAACAACTAATCTCCAAATGTAAATGGTCCTCTGCTGATAGTTCTAGTCTCTCTCGCGGTGTGAAGTTTTCAAATCTCTGTCCGTCTTTAAGAGGCATAAATTTAAGATAACATCCTGTATAATTGGCTGCAAT
>CALEZE010000073.1 GCA_937928235.1 uncultured bacterium
TGTTCAGACGGGACGAGGGTGTAAAAGTAACAGGAACACTAGAGGGTGGGACCATAGAGGGTGAAGAACTGGTGGAACTTAATTCAGGCCTTGCCCCAAAGGCTGTGTTGGAATCAATTGCAGCCTATGGCGAGGAAAATCTTGCCGACTACAATTACAGCGGAAAAGTTCCACCGCACCCAGAACTCAAAACGGCCTTTGAAACAATTAGTGCAAACAACAATGATACTTCTAGAATAGTCAGTAAGGAACAAAGCTACGAAACCGCCGTTTCGGAGTATGGTAACAAGACAGCTGAATCAGTCGGTTTTGTTGAAGCACCAAATACAGAAACTGTCGAGTCCTTCTTGAACGAATCTTTCGGACAAGACTTGCTGGCAAAAAGCCTCGTCTCAAAAATAATTAATCTCCCAGAAACAGTAAGAATGAGAGTTGGTGATGCAAATTATTGGCTACCGCTGGAGGTATTTGACGAATGGAAGAAAGTCATGCCGGAAGTTGAGAATTATAAGCACCGTGCAGAATCTTTTTCAAGTTGGAACATAGACGACGAGTTTAACACTTCTTCTTATATCTCTTTACCAATTTTCCTGTTCCACACCAATGTTGACCTGAATTCTCTTCCATACCTAGAAAACTTGCCCACAGAAACCAGAATGACAGCATACAAACTAGGTTCCATTGCTCATGAAGTTGGGCACCATTTGTACGACTACACCATGACTAGCGAACAGAGATTGGCGTGGGAGTCGGTCGTCAGCAAATCTGGTAGCCCCACCAGTTATGCAGAAGAGTATCGAAATACCGAGACCTATCTCGAAGAAGTTTTTACAGAAACCATACGCCTCAAGACCACATCTCCCGTCTATCTTGAAGCAAACTATCCGGCTTTAAACGAATTTCTTGCTCAAAATTACCCACAAATCGAGTCCTATGACTTTAGTGCCCATCCAATATCTCAAGCTGGCACAAAATCTTTCGCGACTACACCTTTTTCGTTCCAGGATGTTTTTTCTTGGGCAGTGGGAATGTTTATATATATGTCTGGTGAAATAATGCAGGGTATGGATATCCCGCCCCTCTTCGGCGTTAACACCTATCCCAAACTCATCAATATGCTTAGTTCTGTTTTTGGCGATTGGGTTGCTTCAGATTATAACTTCTGGAGATGGAACCTAAACAATGTTGGTTTTGGTATTACCACAGCCGCACTCACCTCCTGGTTCTTTGGTAGTTTCTTGCGACTCGTACTAAAAATCGGGAACAAGAGAGTGACAACAGCACTGAAATATTTTAGTTTCATTTCCGCCATGGTTGCGGGTTACGGTTTCGAGGTTTTTTGGAGTGGAAACCAAAACATAGACACAAAGGATTTGGTCGCATACATGGGCGGTGTTGCCATTTATTGGACAGCATCCTCGCTTTATCAAGTACTACTCAGAAAAGGTTGGGGGCTCAAGAGTATTGCAAATTTATTTTTTCGTCGTTAAATGACTATTGAAATGCCCAATTTTTTGCAATATCGTTAAAGTAGACATGGACAGAGCAAAACTTCTTAAAAACATTGGTCTA
>CALEZE010000074.1 GCA_937928235.1 uncultured bacterium
CCCGTTTCCATGGTTTGGATTGAATCTACTATCAAGAGTGAAGGTTTTGTCTCTTCTGCGGTTGCTAGAACAGTATCTATGTTTGTTTCGTCTAAAAGTTCAATCGTTTTTTTACTCACACCCAACCTTTGGCCTCTTAATGCAATTTGTTGAGGGGACTCCTCCCCTGAAACATAAAGGGTGCTACCTAGTTTGTCTGCCAACTGAAGAAGAATGGTGGATTTCCCTATGCCAGGCTCGCCAGCAATGAGCACCACCTGCCCGCCAACCAAACCGCCACCCAAAACCCTGTCTAATTCCGAAATCTTTGTTGTTATTCTCTTGCCAGTCTTTTTGGGGATTGTGTCTATCCTCTGAGTTTTACCAGGTCTCCCACCTCCACTTTTTGCCTTTCCTGAAGGAGTTTCTGAACCAAGGCTTGTTTCAACCAAGCTTCCCCACTCTCCACAATTTGGACACTTCCCTGCCCAACCCACTTGGGAGTATCCGCATTGCTGACAAACATAGTTGGAGTGAACCTTGGCCATTTCACCAAATATAACACAAAGTTGAAAAGTGTCCTTATAGAAAGTAAAATTGCCACCTAGCCAAAAAAGAGCAAATATTTGCATTTGTGCCTATTTTTGGCCGAAAGCACTTTAACACCCGCACAAGAGGTTACGCACACCCAGGGCACGAATCTCGTACCTTGAGCGTGCGTAATCCAAGCACAAAACAACTATTACGAGGAGGTCTAGATGACCGAGGAACAAAAGTACAAACTGCTGGTAATCCTTCTGTCCATCATCTTTATCGGGCCGGCATTGAGCGTTCTGTTCAATCGGCGTTTCACGCCAACAAGAGGCTCACTGGAAGACGATGAATGGCCTGGCGAAGATGGCCACATGAACCCGCGATAAATCGACCAACTACTAAAAAGGAGTAATAAATCATGGGTATTGCTACCCCCTTACACGGACCAGGTATCCCTGGCCCAAAGGCTCACCCAGACGCAGGTCGTCTGGTCACGAAGGCCGACCTCGAACGCCTCTTGGCTGACGACCGGTACCTGGCAAACTGGTGCTGGAAACAGCGCATCGGCCCCAAAGAAGG
>CALEZE010000075.1 GCA_937928235.1 uncultured bacterium
GCGGGGTTGACGGGACTCGAACCCGCGACCTTCCGCGTGACAGGCGGACGCTCTAGCCGACTGAGCTACAACCCCAAGATTCGTGATCGAACAACACGAATTATATAACAGCTTAAGCTCAGTCACAATATTTCGTGTTAAAATTTGAATATGAAAATCTCCAGAAATATGACCAATCTGGAGATTGCCGAACTTCTGAATGCCGCTGCGGCTGCCTATAAACTCAAAGACGAAGGTAAAAACCGCTTTAAAATTGCCGCGTACGAAAAGGCAGCAGATGCCGTGGAGCATCTTTCTAGTGAGGCAAAGGATGTTTGGGACGAAGGAAAACTGGAAGAAGTTGGGGGAATTGGTAAGTCCATTGCTGGGCACTTAGGTGAGATATTTCGTACTGGCAAATCCAAACATTTCGAGGAGCTTTTCAAAGGTATTCCTCCGGCAACTTTCGAACTAATGAAGGTACCTGGTATAGGAGCGAAAACTGCAAGCAAGTTTGCCAAAGAACTAGGCATTACCAAGCCCAGAAATGCTATTAAAAAACTGGAGGATGCTATAAAAAAGGGACAGGTAGCCAAAATTGAGGGTTTTGGGGAGCAAAGCGAAGAATCTTTTAAAAAGTCTATAAAGGAGGTCAAAGGGAGAGAAAAAAGATTACTTTTGCCTTACGCAACAACATTGGCGGATGAGGTTATGGAATGGATGAAAAAAGAGCCTTCAGTCAAGCGCGTGGATGCACTAGGCAGTCTTAGACGCAAGGCTCCAACAATAGGAGACATAGATTTAGCTTGTGCTACAAACGAACCCAAAAAGGCTATAGAGCAATTTGCAAAGTATCCTAAGGCTAGCCGTGTGCTTGAGAAAGGGGAAAAATCTGCCTCAATTATCCTTCCAGGCAACAAACAGGTAGATCTTCTGGTTCAAACCCCAGAAGGCTATGGTGCCACACTACAACATTTTACAGGCTCAAAACACCACAACATAGCTCTTCGAGAATACGCTCAAAAAAGAGGTTTGAAGGTGTCTGACTACGGTATTAAAGAGAAGAATGCTCGTGAGTACAAGAATTTCGAAACAGAAGAAGAGTTTTACAAGTATTTAGGCATGGAATGGGTAC